>JBMFUH010000067.1:0-14378 GCA_049966735.1 Isosphaeraceae bacterium | reverse complement strand
CATCAGGCTGGCCGACAGCCCCGTGGCGAGCATGATGTTGGCCGCGAAGAGCATGGAGAGCGGAATCGCCAATGCGACGATCAGGCCGCCGCGCAGGTTGCCCAGCATGAGCAGGAGGACGAAGATCACCAGGATGCCGCCCATGAACAGGTTGTGCAGCACGGTGCTCAGGGTCAGGTTGATCAGGTGGGTTCTGTCATAGAGCGGCTCGATGGTGACGCCGGGGGGCAGGCTTTTCTGGACCTGGGCGATCTCGGCCTTGACGTCGCCCACGACCCTCCGGCTGTTCTCGCCGATGAGCATCATCACCAGCCCGGTGACGATTTCTCCCTGGCCGTCGCGGGTGGCCAGTCCCGCGCGGATCATCGGGGCGGGATGAACCCGGGCCACCTTGCCGATGGTGGTCGGCACGCCGTTGCGCTCGTCAATGACGATCGCCGAGATGTCCTCGACCGACCGGGCCTGGCTCACGCCCCGGATGTATCGGGCCTCGCCCTCGTGGATCAGGTAGCCGCCTCCCACGTTGGCGTTGTTGTTCCGCAGGGCATTGAACACGTCGGTCATCGACAGTTGATAGGCACCCAGCTTGTCGGGATCAACCTCGACCTGATAGGTCTTCAGCTCGCCGCCGTGCGCGTTGATCTCGGTGACGCCGGGCACCTTGCGGAGCTGGTAGGCAACGTACCAGTCCAGCAGGGTGCGCAGCTCCATCGGCGTGACGCCAGACTCCTTTGTGGCCTTGACCTGGAACTGGAAGACCTCGCCCAGCGCCGTGGCGATCGGCCCGAGCGTGGGAGTGCCGTAACCGGGCGGGATGGCGTCGGCTGCGCGGGAGAGCCGTTCGCCGACCAGTTGCCGCGCCCGGTAAATATCGGTCCCTTCCTGGAAAACGATCGTGACCACCGAGATGCCGAACTTGGAGATCGACCGGATCTGCTCGACGTTGGGCAGGCCGCTCATCGCCTGCTCGACCGGAAACGAGAGCAGTGCCTCGACCTCCAGCGGAGAAAGCGCGGGAGCCTCCGTGATCACCTGCACCTGGACGTTCGTGAGGTCGGGCACGGCGTCGATGGGCAGGTTCCACGCCGAGTAGACTCCCAGGCCGGCGATGAAGATCGTCGCCATCAGCACCAGGAAGCGATTGTTGAGCGACGATTCAATGATGGAGTTGAGCATGGCGATGTTTCGTGTTTTGTGTTTCGTGTCTTGTGTGTGGCCGGGAAATACCAAACACCAAACACAAATACCGATTCCTCAATCTTCTTCGGGCTCGTTCCTGAGCACCAGCTCGGCCTTGAGCTGGTTTGCTCCGCCGGCGATCACGATATCGCCCTCCTTCAGGCCCGACTTGACGACGACCCGATCGCCAAACTCGCGGCCCAGCTCGAGTGGGATGAACGTGAATGCGAGTTGATCCTTCTCCTTGCCCTCGCCATGCTTCGCGGGAACGAAGACGCCGCTCTTGCCTTCCATCTCGATCACCGCGCTATGGGGAACGGTCAGCGCCTTGTCGGTGGTCGGGCTGTCCAGGAGGATGCGCACGAAGAGTCCCGGTTTGAGCAGGCCCTGGTGGTTGTCGGACTGCGCCAGGAGCGGGACCGTGCGGGTCTGCGGATCGACCATCGCGCCCACCGACAGGAGCTTGGCGGGGAAGATCCGCGAGCCGTAGGCGGCCGAGGTCAGCCGGATGGCCCCTCCCTCGATCCTGGGCAACTTGGCCAGGTCCGACTCGGGGATGTTGGCCGTGACCCAGACCGTGTTCAGGTCGGCCACCGTGAACAGTATGTCGTTGGGCTCTGCCTTCTGGCTGACCACCACGTCCTTGGTGATGACCGTGCCGTCGAACGGTGCATTGATTTGATAGAGGGTCACATCCTCGTCGACACTTACCTGGTTGGCGCGGTCGGCATGTTCCAGTAATTCGCGAATATCCTCGGAAACGCCCAGGATCCGCAGCCGGTGCGCCGCGTCGATCACGTCCGATTCCGCGCGCTGCACGTTGATATCGACCAGCCGCTTTGCCTGCGCCGCGTCGAACTTGACCTGCTCGATCGTGGCGTAGAGCTTGGCCTGAAGTCCCTGGCGCGTGTGCTTGGCGAGCAGGGCGGGATGCTCGCCCATCACCTCATTCTTGAGAAAATAGGCCGTCTTCTCTTCCTCGTGGGTGGCGATGTCGTAGTCGGCATAGGCCTGCAGGAGCGAGCCGCGATAAGCTCCCAACTGCTTATCGGCAAATTCCTTTTCGATCGTGGCGGGATCGGTGCCCCGTTGAATCTCGGGAATCAAGAGCGCGACGGTGGCGGCGACTTGAGATTTCCACTCCGCCTCGATCCGGGCCGCGTAGAGATCGCGCTGCTTGGCGCGGATGTTGAGCCGGGCCGTGCCGATATCGGGGCTGTCCAGCGTGACCAGCCGGTCACCCCGCTTGACCTTCTGCCCGAGCTGGGCGAACACCTCCCGCACCACCCCGACAGCGCGGGGGCGAATCACAATCCGATGATCGGCGTTCACCTCGATGCGCCCGGCAACGCCCATCTCAACCGGCAACTGATCGTAGCGAGCCGGCTCGGGAGAGATTTTCGCCGCCTCGAGCTTCAAACCCGGCAGCACGATCGTGTGGGCGGGGGTGGTCGAGGCTGGCTGGGGATGAACCTGCACGACCTGTGACGAGCGCTGTTCCACGGCCTGGACCGACCGCCGTCGAGTCAACAGGTCGAAGACCAGGTGACCCATGAGCAGGACCAGGCAGACGCCCATTCCCACCCAGGGGACGGCCCATTTCATGCTCCGCACGGGCGTACGACGAGAGAGAGCGATCGACATGTTCCCAGCCTCCAGATTGCCTGTCCGACAATGATAAACGCAGCGCGAGCCTGCCAGGGGACAGAATGTTGTCAGTTGCGAGTTGCTAATTGCTAGTTGTCGGTGCACCGGTCGGACCGGAAGTCCCCAGCGGCGTCCCCCGGCGGGTTCCCGGCTCTCCGGAACCACAGCGGGCGGGATCAAGATCAGGATCAGGATTAGCGGCAGGGATCGGTCTACTAGCTGGCAACTAGGAACTATTCAGCAATTCCACCGCTCCACGAGCGTCAGACGATCTGGTTGCGACAGTGCGGGCGCGGCGCATCGTGAAACCGGCGGGCCGGTCGCGGAGGGCTCGGCGAGGCAAACCGAGGAGGCGTTCGCCGTCAGCTCGCAGCCTGCCAGGAGCAACACGAGAACGTGCGAGCTATAGCGTCCTTCAGAGCGAATCACCGGGTCGGACTGCCAGTCTGGTTCCACGCAATCAGGGAGGTGGGCGTGTAATGATGGAGGCAAGGAATATTGACCGTCCTGATCGCGGTCGGCTGGAGCGCCGGGGAGAACGGCCTGGGGCGTTAGCCAGTGCCAGTGGAGCACGGCGACGTCTTCATTCTGGCTAGCCATGGGATGCCAGCGCAGCAGATGGTCGTGGTGCGGACAGATCTCGCCGGGCCCGTCGTGGTGGCGGATATTGTGGTAGTCGATCCGCGGCAGGGGAATGCGGAGCAAGCCCGGGATCAAGAGGGCGATCCCCAGGAAGCGTGCCACAAAAGAACCCACCGGCCGACGCAAGATCACGCGCGGACCTCACTTTGACGAGAAGACCACCAGGAACTGAGACTCCTTCATTATGGTTTCAGGCAGGGTCAAGGTCAAGCGAATCACCGAGGCGAGCGCCGCATCGCCGACGTAGGACGGACATTCTTGTCCGTCCGCCTTCACTCCCCCGACGTAGGACGGACATTCTTGTCCGCCCGCATTTGCCTCCCCATCGTAGGACGGACATTCTTGTCCGCCCGCCTTTACTGCCCCGACGTAGGACGGACATTCTTGTCCGCCCGCATTTGCCTCCCCATCGTAGGACGGACATTCTTGTCCGTCTGCCTTTACTGCCCCTGGTCGGACAGGAATGTCCGTCCTACCACAGCCTGTAGGGTCCGCTGTGCGGACCGATCCCCAGCCGCTGCATTCAAAGATCGTGGATTGCAGGGTGGGTCAGTGGAGCGTGGGGGAACGCAACCCACCATCGGAAAATCCATTCAGTGGGTTGCGCTATGCTGACCCAGCCTACGTTTCCTCGGCCTCAAGGACTCATTCAGGTCGTGTAGTCGGCATTCAGCCGGACGTACTCGGCGGTGAGGTCGCAGGTCCAGAAGCGAACGCGGTCGGTGCCGCGGCCCAGAAGCAGACGCAGCCCGACGTCGCGGTTGCCGCGAAGACTGGCGGAGAGCGCCGCGGCGTCGAAATCGGTGGGAGCGCCGGCCTGGTAGACGGCGACGCCGTTGATCCAGAGGGAAAGCTCTTCCTCCGCGAACGGCACGCCGACGTAGCCGGCCGCCGAGATGATCCGGCCCCAGTTGGGATCGGCGCCATGGATGGCCGTCTTGACCAGGGGGCTGTCGGCCACGGCCCGGGCGATGCTCCGCGCTTCCTCCCGGCTCGCGCATCCCTCGACGTCGATGGTGATGAAGTGCGTGCACCCCTCGCCATCGGAGGCAATCATCCGGGCCAGGGCCTCGCAGGCCGCGCGGACCAGACTGGCGAAGGCGGACAGGTCGTCTCCCTGGAGGACGGGCTCGGTCGCGGCCGTGCTCGAAAGCAAGAGGACCGTGTCGTTGGTGCTGGTATGTCCTTCCACGGAGACGCAGTTGAACGTGTTCTCCACGGCTGCCGAGAGGATCGGTCGCAGGTTGTCGGGCCTGACCGGGGCGTCGGTCACGAGCAGCGCGAGCATCGTCGCCATCCTCGGTCCGATCATGGCCGCCCCTTTGGCCAGGCCCAGCAGCGAGAAGATGCCTTGAGCCCCCGAATATTGCAGCGAGACCATCTTGGGATGCGTGTCGGTCGTGAGGATCGCCTGGGCCGCAGTCTGGAAGGTCTCGGGATCGGCCGAGAGCTGTGCGGCCGCTCGCTTCAGGCCATCCTCCAGCCGATCCATCGGCAACTGCCGGCCGATCACGCCCGTCGAGGCGACGAGCACCTGCCCAGGCGCGCAGCCCAGGAGGTCGGCCGTTTTCTGAGCGGTCCGGGCCACATTCGCAACCCCCTCCGCGCCCGTTGCGGCGTTGGCGTTGCCGGCATTGATCACGACCGCGCGGATGTCGTCGGCGGGCAGATGGTCGCGACTCCATCGGACCGGAGCGGCACAGATCCGATTGGTCGTGAACGTCCCGGCCGCGGCACAGGGACCGTCGGCCGCGATGATCGCCAGGTCCAGTGCTCCCGAGGGCTTGATCCCGGCCTTGACGGCCCCGGCGCGGAAACCTCGAGGAACGATCAGACTCCCGGAACTGTTCATAGGTTGCTCCACTTCCGCTCGTCCTCGAAAAATCGGATCGCAAATAATCCAGCATAGCCCAAACCGGTCCCTTGGGAACAGAGACCCTGGCGAGATTGGCGGCGGGCGGGCGGACAGGCTGAAAGGCGCCGTTTGCTGTTCGCGCCAGGCTGGGCTGAGTAGAATAGGCCAAGGGGCGGGCAGTCGCGGAGCCAGAGAACTTGTGAATGGACGAGCAACACTCGTGGCATCGCTGGTTCCACTTGTCGTGGATGGACTTCTTCCAGGGCTTGCCGGTGACGGCGGAGCCGGAGAAGGACATGTCGGTCAAAAAACAGTTGCTCGACGTGTTGTTGATCCGCAAGGAGGCCGCCACTTTGGACTGCCTTCTACCCGACGGTTTCGAGGACCTGGCCACGTATGATCTGGTGACGTTCAAGTCACACCAGGAAGATGGCGAACCAGTTGCCGCGGCGGGAGCACAACGCGCTGCCGCACGTGTTCAGCAGCAATGCCGAGCTGCTGACCGACGGCATGCGGCATTACCGCATCCGCTCCGCGGAGACGAGCAGCCTGCTGCTCCAGCTTTTACAAAGGTATCAAAAGGAGGGTATCATGTCGGACGCGCTCAAGGAATTCGCCCGTGAAGCGATTGATGAAGCCCCCCTCATGTTCACCACCTCACAACTACAGTGAAGGCCCGCCATGAATGGTTTTGGAAGCTTGGTATTATTGCCGGCTGTGCTGGTATGGAACGCAGGCGCCCATCAAGCCGGAGTCGCCAGCGCTCCGCCCGCTGTGGTGGTGAGCGATCCGTCACTTCAGGGCCGGGATGTTCAGGCCGCCGTAAGGCTGGCCGAACTGCTCCGCCAAGCCGGCTATCAACCCGCGAATCTCTCTTGCGATGAGGCGATTGCGCCCGGCTGGCTACAGCCGTCTCGTTGCGCCTTGCTGGCGCTGCCCCAGACGCGGGCCCTGCCTGAGGCCCTCCGCGCGCCCGTACTCAAGTACCTCAAGGCGGGAGGCCATCTCCTGGCTTTGGGCGCGCCGGCCTGGGCCAAGCCGCTGGAAAAAGCGCCCGACGGGGCGTGGCTGCCCGCCGGTCTGCCGTATGCGCTGGCTCCGCCGCCGCATCGCATCCTCGATCTCAAGACGATGAAACCGGCCGACTGGGTCCGCGGCAGCAACCACCCCGAGATCAAGAGCGAATGCTCGTTCGTGACCGTGAAGGCGCTGGGGCGTCAGGCGACGGCGATCCGGCTCCGGATCCCCAGGCTCGACGGCTACGACACCTGGCTCGGGCCCAGGATGTCGACGAATCCCTTTCCGAGCGGAAACACGATGACGGTCTTCTCCGCTCGCGGAGGCCCACACACGCGGGGGCTCGTCGTCGAGTGGCGGGAAAAGGACAACTCGCGGTGGATCGCCGCGGTGCCGCTGTCCCAGGAGTGGAGGCGGTTCAGTCTGCCTCCCAGCGCGTTCAAGTCGTGGGAGAACTCCCAGGCGCGACGCCGGGCCGGGTTCCATCCCGAGAACGCCGCCCAGCTCAGCGTTGGCCTGGCCTTCAGCCATCTTGGCGAGATGGGCGGTTCGCACGAGGTCTGGATCGCCGAGATCGGCACGGCCAGAGCCGACCAGGCGCCCCCCTGGCCTCGCGACGACCCGGCATGGGCCATCGAGACGCTGGCCCCCGCGTCCGCGTTCTATCCCATCCACGGCGACGTTCGCCTCCGGATCAGCCCGGAACAGGCCCTGATCGACTCCACCGCAAGCTCCATCAAGCCGCCCCCCGCCACGATCTCGGCTCACCCCCGGACCTCGGGCGCGGGCTTTGCAATGAACCGTCCCTGGCGGTGGGCCACCTTGATTCAGGCCGAAGACAAGATCAGCGGGGAATGGCGCGGCGCGCCGGCCACGGTCCTGATCCATCCGCCCGGCAAAACGTTCGGAGGAGGCGTCTGGGCCGTCTTCACACCATCAGACCATAATTTCTACGCGCAATCATCCGTCGAGCAGGCCATCGTCGGGATCGCCGGGCGAATGCGCGACGGGCTGTTCCTGGTCGAGGGCGGGGCCGATCACTTCACGTACTTCGGCGGCCAGGAGATCCGGCTGGGAGCGACCGCGGCCAATCTCGCTGCCCCAGGCGGCCCGCCACGCGAGGCAAAGCTCTCGATCATCGTGACAGGCTCAAGCGGCGAGGTCGTCGCCCGTCAAGCGTGGCCGGTCAGCTTGAAGCAAGGAGAGACGGCCACGCGGGAGTTCCGCGTCCCCGCGCCGGCTCGATGGCCCCGGGACGGCTTGCGGGTCGTCACCGAGCTGAGCGAAGGGGGGAAAGTCGTCGACACGCTGAGTCACCAGATCGCTGTCTGGGAGCCTCCCGCTCGTCCGAGCTGGGTGACGATCGGCCCCGACGGCCACTTCCACAAGGACGGGCGGACCTGGCGCATCAATGGCGTCAATTACATGCCCTCCTCCGGCATCGCCTTGACCGAGGGCAAGCTGTTTGAAGACTGGAACGGCGCGGCGGCCTACGATCCGGAGGTGATCGAGCGCGACCTGACGCGGATCGAGCGGCTTGGCTTGAACGCGGTGAGCGTCTTCGTCTATCGGCCCTCGCTCGGGGTGCAGAACCTCCAGGACCTGCTGCGCCGTTGCCGGAAGCATCATTTGATGGTGAACCTCAGCATGCGCCCGGTGGTTGCCGAGGAGCTGAGAAACCACCCCAGGGATGAGGCCGTCTCTCGAGCCTGGGACACGTTCCGGGAGATCATCCAGCGGTGCCGGCTGGCGACGGAGGACACGGTCTTCGCCTACGACATCGACTGGGAACCGGCCTTCGGCTCCTTCGGACGCCGGCGCGGGACCGATGCTGACTGGGACAAATGGATCAAGACCCATTACGCGGACCTCGCCGCCGCCGAGCGTGCCTGGGGCATGCCCGTCCCCCGGACGGCACAAGGCGCCGTGACCGGCCCGTCCATGGCCTTGCTGCTTGCGGAAAAGGGACCGGCCACGAAGATGATCGCCGACTACCGGCACTTCCTGGACGACTGGCTGGAGGAAACCTACGGCCGCCTCGCCAGGAAGATCCATGAGATCGCGCCACACCAGTTCGTCAGCTTCCGGATGACGTCCACCAGCGACCCGCTCTGGGAGCGCGACGATCTCAACTATCAGTTTGAGGGTCTGGCTCGCGGCCTCGATTTCCTGGCTCCGGAGAGCTATGGCCAGCTTGGCCGGCCAGACGGCGAGGCGGCAATCCTCTTCCGGATCGCGCTGGGCCGGGCGATCGCTCCGCGGCAGCCGATCATCTGGGCCGAGACCGGCATGACCATCTGGAATCCGCAAGCTCAAGCGGACGATCTCGAGTTGCTGAAGGTCCAGGGCGACTACTACCGCACGTTCTACGAACTGGCCTGCCGGAGCGGGGCGGATGGCATCTTCTGGTGGTGGTATCCTGGCGGCTTCCGCGTCGGCGAGAACAGCGATTTCGGCCTGATCAACCCCGACGGAACCGACCGCCCCGCGACGATCGCCGTCCGCCGGGACGGCAAGCGGTTCCTGGCCTGCCCCTTCCCGCCACCTCCTCGCGTCCAGCTCCCGTACGACCGCGACGCTCATCCCGACGGCGTCCGGGGAGTCTTCCGCGAGCTGAAAGGCGCGTTCAACAAGACTGCTCGTTCCGGTGACGTTCCTGGATTGCGTGTCTCCAAGGAACATCATTGAGTTTTCCCGCTTGACGGTCCAAGCCCTTGGCTTTACGATGCAAAGCACAGTGGTCGAGGGGAGTCACCCCATTGGTGGAACACGACATTTCGGCCATCAGGCGAGGCGGCAGGGGGAAGGTTCATGGAGCTCCGCGAGGCCTTGACTCAGATTACCGAGATCCGGCTGCAGATGGCTCGGACCGAGGTGTTCCGGGGCTATCGAGCGGTCCCGGCGGCGTTCTCCGGCGTGGTTGCCCTGGTCGCGGCGACGGCCCAGATGGCGCTGGTGCAAGACCCTGTCCAGCAGATCAACGCCTATCTGACGCTCTGGATCGGCGCGGCGGTGGTCAGCGGACTGTCCGCGTTTTTCGAGATGGCCATTCGGGCACGCAATGCCAGCTCCTCGCTGACTCACGAACTGACCCACCTGGCGATGGAGCAGTTCTTCCCTTGCCTGGTTGCCGGCGGGCTGTTGACGCTGGTCGTGGTGCGTTCCGCCCCCGAAATCGTCTGGATCTTGCCGGGGCTCTGGCAAGTGCTGTACAGCCTGGGCATCTTCGCCTCGTGCCGGCTCTTGCCGCGGTCGATGTTCGGCGTGGCCGCGTTTTACCTGCTCGCCGGCCTCTGCACCCTGGCGCTCAGCCGGGGCGAGCACGCCCTGAACCCCTGGGCCATGGGCCTGCCCTTCTGCGTGGGGCAGCTTCTGGCCGCCGCCGTCCTCTATCGCACCCTGGAGCGGGATCATGACATCTTATAGACCCACACCCGAGGATGCGACCGGACGTTTCGCCTATGAAGGGCTGGAGCGAATCTTCCACGAGAAGGCCAGGCTGGGCATCATGACCTCGCTGGTCACCAACCCCCGCGGCGTCATCTTCGCCGACCTCAAGGAGTTGTGCAACCTGACCGACGGCAACCTCAGCCGGCACCTCCAGGTCCTCCATGAGGCCGGCTTCGTCGAGATCTGGAAGGGATTTCACAAGAAGCGTCCTCAGACCCTCTGCCGGATCACCGACGAGGGCCGCCGCCGCTTCCTCGAATACATCAACGTCCTCGAGACCGTCGTTCAAGACGCGCTGCACGCGGCCTCCCAGACGGCGGCCAGCGCCAACCTGGCCGAGGGCTGGTCTCCGGTTTGAGCCCTAAATGGCTTTGTGTGAGTCGGGGAGGCTGAAAAGAAGCCGGGTGGCCGTGGTGGAGCGAAGCGACACCACGGGAACGGGATCCATCGGTCAAGCCGCATTCGGCCGGGGCATTCCGCCCCAGCCACCCCTTCAAGAGTCGTTGAGGGACATGTACAAAGTGATCTCTCACGACTTCTCGCTTTGTATTGCCAAGTGATTCGTCTTGCCAAGCTGAGAGACCGTCGGCCGAGGCTGCCGACGCGGGCGCGATCCTTCAGGAGGATAATCATGCGTGTGATCCGAGCAGATGTCCTGGGAATGTGCTTTGGCGTCCGCGACGCCTTGGCGGTGATCGAGCGCATCGGCGACCCCGGCAGCGTGACGATTCACGGCCAGCTCGTACACAACGAGGTCGTCCTCGACGATCTGAAGGCCCGCGGCTTCGCGAACCGCGGCGAGGCCGACCGCTGGAAGCAAGCGGAAGGAGAGCCGGCAAGATTGAGCGTGCTGATCACGGCCCACGGCATCAGCGACCGGCGGCGGCGAGCGCTGGAAACGTCGGGGAAACACCTGATCGACACCACCTGCCCTCTGGTCCACCGCGTTCACCAGGCCGCCCAGTCCTTGCAGGCGGAGGGTTATCACGTCCTGGTCATTGGCCGAGCGGGCCATGTGGAGGTTCAGGGAATCGTCGAGGACCTGAGCAGCGTGGACGTCATCGAATCCGAGTCGCAGGTCGGTCATTATGAACATCCGAAGCTGGGCATCGTCTGCCAGACCACGGCGACCGAGCGCCAGGTGGCCGCGATCCGGGGGGCGATCGCCCGGCAGAACCCGGACGCCGAGATCCGCTTCATCGACACGGTCTGCCTGCCGACCAAGGAGCACCAGCGCTCGCTAGCACGGCTGATCGAGCAGGTGGACGCGGTCGTGGTGGTGGGGGGATGGAACTCGAACAACACCCGGGAGCTGGCCGAACTCTGTCGCGAGCGCGGCTGTCCCGTGCTCCGTGTGCAGAGCGCCGCGGACCTCGAGCCCGACTGGTTCCAGGGGTATGCCAAGGTCGGCTTGACGGCCGGCACGTCCACGCTCGACCGGACGATCGACGAGGTGCACCGGGCGCTCGTCTGGATCGGCACCCACGACACCGGCGCGATCCCCGTGAGCAGCCAGAACCACGGGGCCCTGCTCGCGGGCGCTTCCGTCTCGGCCTGAGATGGCCCCTTGTCATCAACAACTGCATCAGGCGGCAGGCTTTGAAGTCGGTCGCACAAGAATGTCCGTCCGACTTGACATCCAAACGATCCATGCTGTCGGCTCATGAGTCAGCGCGGGGAATTCTCGGTTGAGGGCGGCAGGGACTTCTCTGACAGCCCGTCAATCGTCAAAATGGCTGCATGGTAGAAGAACTTTGGCGACCATCATTGGATCTGGCCCTGCACCGCAACCGGCAATCGCCCCAGGTGCGATTCGTCCAGCTTGCAACCTTGCGCGACAACGGCCGGCCCACGGTTCGCACGGTCGTCTTTCGCGGTTTCCTGGGAGAGACCCACCGCCTGACCTTCGCCACCGACGGCCGTAGCGTGAAGGTCTCCGAGCTGGAACAGTCACCCTGGGTGGAGGCATGCTGGTACTTTCACCTGACGCGCGAGCAATTTCGTCTCAGCGGGCTGGTCGCCCTGGTCGGATCAGACACCCACGATCGTGATCTGCTCGAAGCCCGGACGCAGGTCTGGCGCGAGATGTCGGACGAATCTCGGCTCGCCTACACCTGGCCGGCCCCCGGACGTCCCCGCAAACCCCTGGCTCCCTTTCCCACCCAGAATCCTGACCGGCTCATCCCTCTGCCCCATTTCCTGCTGTTGGTGCTCGAAGTCTGGGAAGTCGATCACCTGGAACTGCACGGCAATCCCCAGCATCGCTGGCGATATAGCCGCGACGCCCTGGGCCGCTGGGCGGGACTGGAGATCAATCCGTAGTTAGTCCCACGCGGGCATCGTCAACGAGGCGTTTGCTTCTCAACCACTTCCAGCAATGCCCGCACCCCCGCGCGGGCCACCTGGGCATCTTGCTCGCCAGTCCCTCCGCCGACGCCCACCCCGCCGATGACCTGGCCGTCCACGACGATTGGTATGCCGCCGTGCAGCGTCGTCAGCTTGCCGCCGCTGGCCCGCGCGGCGAGCTGCAAGCTCAGGTTCAAGAGCGGGTCGGGCTGGGTCGTCCCGGCGGGAACCGGTCCGGAAGGCTGGCGGAAGGTCGCCGCACTCGACGCCTTGGTGATCGCCGTGTAGCCGCTGGCCGGCCGTGCGCCGTTCATCCGATCAAAACTGATCAAATGTCCACCATCATCCACAACCGCGATGTTGGACTTCAGGTTCAGCGCCGCGGCCTGCTTCTCGGCGGCGGCGATGATCACCCGCGCACCCTCGAGCGTCAAACGCACCTGGTTGCGGATCACCAGCGGCTTGTCTTGGGGAGAATTCGCGGGCGAACTTGCTTCACCTTGCGCGGTCGCTTCCCGGGATGAAGCAGCGTGCGATTCGACGGCCTTGCTCAAGGGGCTTGGCCGTCCCTCCTCGGCCGCGGGCTGCTCGGCCAGGGGGAGCTTCTTCTCGCGCTTGGCGGTCGCCAGCTCGGCTTCCAGCGCGGCGATTCCCCTGGTCAGCCCCTCGTCGAAATCTCGCTTGCGGAACGACTCGATGAACGCCGAGCGAACCTTGATTCGCGACGGCCTAGGCAACGCCTCGGAGTAGCGTCGCGACGCCAGCACCTCGATCTTCGTCTCCTTGCGGGCGATCAGGATGAACACGCCCTGGGTGCCCGAGCGTCTGGCGTGCCGGGTCGCGGCCTCGTCGATCGTCTCGCCTCCGAGCGTCTCGATCGTCTCGACCAGCACCGGAACCCCCATGGCCTTTTCGATCTTCTCGAGCGATTCCCGGGCCGACTGGAGCGTCTTGGCCGAGAACAAACCGGCGGCGTCGCGGACGTCCGAGGGAACCGTGGTCAGCTCCGGCGGCATCCGCCTTCCATCGCGCTGCTGGGGGACATCCAGGTGGAGTCGGGGTACTTGATCGAACAGATCCTGTTGACCCCTCCGCGACGGTTCCTGGCCCGCCAGACCCGAACCCAGCGCCAGCCAGCACAGGAGGGTGACGATCTTGACGTTCATGGCAGGTATTCTCCCGTTGCCGGCGCTTCAGGGAAGCGGCCGGATTTGCAGGTCCTTGAACTGAACTTCCATGGGTCCCCCGGCGTGAATCTGGACGGCGATCAGCCCGTCGCGGGCGATGTTCGCGCTCTCCTCGTGATAGACGGCGGATGTGGCGCCGTTCAGGTAAGGGGTTACTCGATCGCCCACCGCGCAGATGACGTAATGGTTCCAGCCGTCCTTCTTGAGGGCCTTGGCGGCTTCCTCCGACGCCTGCACCAGCACCTTGTTGCGCCGGGATTCGTCGTAGAGACAGCCCCAGTAGCTCTCGCCGATATCGGCCTGGTAGCCCGACATCTCGGTCCCCGGAACCCGGACGCTGCGGAACATGATTCCGCTGTTGCCCGCGCCGCCCTTCAGCCGGAACCGGAGAGAGAGGATGAAATCGCCGTAGGTCTCGCGGTGTGCCAGGAACTCATTGTGCTTGATCCCGGGAGACTTGCCCACCAGCATACGATCGCGAGCCGACCAGAGCGACGTGTTCCCTTCCCAGCCGGCGAGATCGGTTCCCGTGAACAGGGGCGCGAACGACGAGGTCTCGAGCACCGGCGGCTTCGCCTCCAGCAGACGGAGCCAGCGGAGGATGATCGTGGCGTAGTAGCACCCGCTCAGGCTCCCTTGCGCGCCTGGCTGCACGGCGTAGCTGCCGTCATCGTGCCGGCAACGGCTGATGAAGCCAACCAGTCGCTCCGCGTCGGGCTTCTCCTTGAGCATGTACATTGCCCGCATCACGCGGTAGGAGCTGGGCAGATCGGCAGGGCCGTCGTCCTTCGACCAGCCTCCCTCGGGCCGCTGGCCGGCCTTGATGGCGGCGACGACCGCCTCACGCTTGTCCAGAACCATGCCCATGCGCAAGATGGACGCACCGGCCCCTCCCGTGTCAAACGCCTTGCTGGCCCCCTCGCCGAATGAGCCGTCGGGCTGCCGCATGCGCTCGAGCTGCTCGGCCCAGCGCGGGAAGTCGGGCGAGAGCGCGCTGACCGCCTCGAGCCCGGCGATCGACATCCGGACTTCCTCGAACGACCTGGCATTGGCCG
>JBMFUH010000066.1:0-14387 GCA_049966735.1 Isosphaeraceae bacterium | reverse complement strand
CCGATGGCAGGCCGATCCTGGTCGGCACCACGTCGATCGAGAAGTCGGAAGAGCTCTCGGAATTCCTCACCCGGTTCGGCATCGAGCACCAGGTCCTGAACGCCAAGTACCACGAGCGCGAGGCCGAGATCGTGGCTCAGGCCGGGCGTCGGGCCGCGGTGACGATCGCCACGAACATGGCCGGCCGCGGTACCGACATCATCCTGGGGGGCAACCCTGAGTTCATGGCCTGGGCCGACCTCAAGCGCGAAACCGACGAGGACGGCCGGCTCAAGTACGAGACCCGGCTCGACGTCCCCAAGGACATCTGGCAGAAGGCGGTCGAGAAGTACGAGCCCGAGATGAGGATCGAGGGACGGGAAGTGGCTGCCGCGGGAGGGCTGCACATCATCGGCACCGAGCGGCACGAGAGCCGGCGGATCGACAACCAGCTTCGCGGCCGGTCGGGACGCCAGGGAGATCCGGGCTCATCCCGCTTCTTCCTCGCTCTGGAAGACGACCTGATGCGCAAGTTCGCCGGCGAGTGGGTCTCCAATGTGCTCACCCGGCTGGGCATGCAGGAGGGAGAGGCCATCGAAAGCAAGATGGTCTCGCGGCGGATCGAGGGGGCTCAGAAGAAGGTCGAGGAACGGAACTTCGATATCCGCAAGAACTTGCTGGAGTACGACGAGGTCATGGACGAGCAGCGGAAGCGAGTCTACTCGTTCCGCCAGAGCCTGCTCGAGGGAGAGCCTCCCAAGGACAAGCTCATGGACATGCTCGATTCCCAGATCGCCGACGCCGTCAAGCGGTTTCTCGACGAGGACTACGGCACGTCGACCTTCGCCGAGTGGGTCACGCAGCGGCTGGGTATTGACGTCACCGCGCGCGACCTGCGCGGAGCCGCATTCGAAGACGCGGCCGATATTGTCCGGTCCAAGGCCGAGCGACAGCTTTACGACAACATCCGCGAGGCCGTCGAGGAAAACCTTCCCGCCGATTCGGAGCCCTCGGAGTGGACCTGGATGGTCCTGGTCAACTGGGCCAACAACCGCTTCGAGCTCAATCTCAAGGAAAAGGACCTGAAGAAGTTCTTCGTCCAGACCACCGACGAGTTCGAGTTGGGCCGGCCCGATCTGGAAGAGTTTCTCCACGAACAGGCTCTGGCCTCGATCGAGAAATTCGACCTGAGCCCGGCGAAAGAATTTCTCGAGCCCGACTGGGGCAGGCACTCGCTGGCGGGATGGGCCCATCACAAGTTCGGGCTGGTCCTTGATGCCGAGTCGTGGGCGGGGCTGGATCGTCCCGAGGTGATCCGTCAACTCCAGGCGCTTGCCCGCAAGCACTATGCGCTCAAGGAGGCCGAGCTGCCCGTGCGGATCGCGCTGGCGCGGTACATGGCCGACCGCTCGCAGCAGCACCATTCGCCTCCCCGCTACGATCGCGAGGGGCTGTCGGCCTGGGCCTCGGATCGGTTCCACATGATCCTCGACGTCGATGAGATCCGGCACATGCTGCGGCCGGAAATCGAGGCTCTCCTGATCGAGCAGGCGCACAAGCACTATCAGGGGGGCGAACTGGCCGACCAGCTCGATCGCCTGCTGGAGGCAGCTTATCCGCTCGCTCACGGCTCCCATCGCGACAAGACAGCCGCGGCTGCCGAGCCGGACCATCTGAGGGACCTTGCGGCCTGGGGGGCCAGGGAGCTGGGCGTGGAGACGACGGTCGACGAGCTGGCCAGTCTGTCCCCGAAAGACGCGCGGGCGCGGTTCGTCAACGCCCTGGACGCGAAACACCGGCCGGAAATGCGCGAGATGGAAAAGGTCGTCATGCTCCAGATCCTCGACGCGAGCTGGATGGAGCATCTCCGGGCCATGGACCACCTGCGCAGCTCGATCGGGCTGCAGGGCTATGCCCAGATCGATCCCAAGGTCGAGTACAAGCGCGAGGGCATGCGCATCTTCGCCGAGATGTGGAACGGCATCGCCGACCGGGCGACCGATCTGATCTTCCGGGTCGAGCACTTCGACCCCGAATTCCTCTCGTACCTTGGCTCGCGTTGGAAACTGGAGCGAGCCCAGACGATCCACCAGGCGGCCGACTCGCAACTGGCCGCGGCCGCGGCCACCGGCGGCATTCGCCAGGCCCAGGACGCCGCCATCGCCGGGTCCCAGCAGTCCACCGAGAAGAAGAAGGAACCGCTCCGGAACGTTGGAAAAAAGGTGGGTCGGAACGACCCCTGCCCCTGCGGATCGGGAAAAAAATTCAAAGCCTGCTGCATGCGCAAGCAAGCCGGGGCCAATCCCTTTTAGGCAACCTTTCCAGGCTCCCTACTTTTTGCCGTCCCCTGCCGCGGGTGTAGGTGAGTAGCTGCATGAATGTGCGCAATGGGTTGGCGTGGACCAGGGGCTAACAAACATAAATCATTTTGTTTCCCTTACTTGTGGTCGATTTGCCGGTGGGAGAGCCCGGCTGGAGGTTGGGTCGCGGCGGTGGGCAGTCGTCCCGTGAGTCGTTTCCGGACTGGAACTCGAACGGTGTGGAAGCAGGGCATTTCCGGTTCGGGCACGTCAGTTGCTACTGGCTGGGGAATCTTGCCCAGGGACGACCGGTTCAACTTCGGGAAAGGATTCCCCGAGATGCCCTTCATTTTGAATATTGGTTACCTGCTGACGCTCCTCTTCTATTCTCCCGTACTGGCCTACCGGATGTTCCGCTCGGGAAAGTACCGGGAGGGCTGGTGGGAGAAGCTCTGGGGTGATGCACCCGTCCGGATCGGTGAGCGGCCCTGTCTCTGGTTTCATGCCGTGAGCGTCGGCGAGGTGCTCCTGCTCCGGCCGCTGGTCCGGGAAATGGCGCGGAGGCGGCCGGGCTGGGATGTGGTCATCTCGACCACGACGACGACCGGACTGGCCGTCGCGCGGAGGACGTTTCCCGAACTGATCACCTTCTACGCTCCTTCCGATCTGAGCTGGGCGACGGCCCGCGCGTTGCTGCGAATCCGCCCGACGGTTCTGGCCTTGGTCGAGCTGGAGCTCTGGCCCAACCTGATCCGCGCGGCCAAGCGCTCGGGGGCCAAGGTGGCCATCATCAACGCCCGGCTTTCCACCCGGAGCTACCGGGGCTATCGTTACCTGCGGGGCCCTTTGGGACCGACTCTCCGGTCGATCGACGCCGTGGCGGCCCAGGATGCCGACTATGCCCGGCGGTTCGTCGAGCTGGGAGTGCCCAGCGATCGGGTCAGCGTGACCGGATCGGTAAAGTATGACGGTCTGGAGAGCGATCGCAACAACGAGAAGACCCGGCAGCTTCGCGAGGAGCTCGGGCTCTCTCATGCGGATCTGGTGTTCGTGGCCGGCAGCACGATGGAAGGAGAAGAGGCTGCCGCGCTCGCCGCGTACCGGGCGGCTCGCAGCCAGCACCCCCGGTTACGCCTGGTGCTGGTGCCGCGGCACGCGGAACGGTTCAACAGCGTGGCCGGTTGGCTTCACGAGCAAGGTGAGCTGGTGATCCGGCGGAGCCAGATCGTCCAGGGGGCGACGACTCTTCCCCCGGGCGCGGTCGACAATGGCGTGATCCTGATCGACACGATCGGCGAACTGGCCGCGGTCTGGGGCCTGGCCGACGTCGCGTTCGTGGGGGGCAGCCTGCTCCCCGGCCGGGGAGGCCAGAACATGATGGAGCCCGCGGCGTATGGCGCGTCGGTCATGTTCGGTCCTTACACATCCAATTTTCGCGAGACCGTGGAGCAGCTTCTGACACGCAACGCCGCACGCAGGGTCGCCGACGCTGACGAGCTGAAGTTGAGACTTCAGGAAGACCTTGATGATCCCGAGACCGCTGCCGTTCGTGGTGAAGCCGGCCGATCATTCGTGCTGGCGCAGCATGGGGCCTCGATCCGGACCTTGAGCGAGCTTGACCGGCTCGTCGAATCATCCATGATTCAAAAGTCGGCTTGAACCTGGATGGTGTTTCGAGTTAGGCTTTTGAATCTCCGTGCGCAGGTGGGAATAAGTATGCGCCGTGTCCTCTCCCCTTGTGATCCACTCCGTCTCCTCAGATGCGGCGCCAATCTTGAGAGTCAGGACCATTCGAAATGAGTGAAAAAGAAACCGAACATCCGACACCCGCGGCCCAGCCGCAACAAACGACCGAGGTCGTCGTTGACGATTCCGGTACGTTACCTTCGTACTCCAACTTCTGCCGCGTGACCGCGACTCCCGAGGAGGTCATTCTCGACTTCGGCCTCAATCCCCAGCCGTTCGCCACAGGCCGCCAGGAGGTCAAGGCAAACCAGCGGATTGTCATGAACTTCTACACGGCCAAGCGGCTCTTGACCGCGCTGGGCATGACGATTCAGCGGCACGAGGGAACCTTCGGCTCGATTGAGTTGGATGTCCGCCGGCGGGCGACGGGTGCTTCCCAGCCTTCCTTCACCCCGCCTGGCGGTCGCGTTGGTCCCCAGGGCGTGGTGGAATAAGCTGTCGAGCTTCGCTCTTCGCTGCGCAACAGTCTTCGACGTGGTCGACCTGGACTTCCATTCGAATGCACTCTCCCGGCTGGCCGAGAGCGATTCCCGTTCCCGGCCACCCGTTCGCATCTGCCCGCCTTCCCGACATCCCGCTTCCAGTTTCCGACATGGCTATGCCTCGCACGGTCCCGGTTGATTCCATCCTGGGGTCCGCCCTGGTGCGGCCGTGAGACGGCGGATTGGCCCCGAGCTCTCCCCACAACCTCGTTGTCCCATGCATGCGTCGCCGGGCGATCGCCCTTTTGCCCAAACCAGTGAAGATCTGGTTTGGAAAAGCATATCTCGGGGGCATAACCTGCTGGGGCCAGGAGAATCAGCATCCCCCGCGCTTGATAACGGGGATGACCCGGCGAATGCTCGAGAGGAACGCGACAAAGATCGTCCCGTATCCAAAGCCTTGACAAATCGATGCTGATCTTCGAACTCAAAGCCCCGCGGGGCAAGTACGAAGGCAAGCTCAATGCCGACGGAACCGAAGCGAAGGGAACGTGGACCCAGTCGGGCGTGAGCCTTCCGCTGAACCTGAAGAAAAGCGACAAGGCCACCGAACTGCGACGGCCGCAAACCCCGAAAGGACCGTTTCCCTACCAGGTGGTCGATGTCAGCTACGTGAACAAGCCGCGGAACGTGACCCTGGTCGGGACGCTGACCGAACCCAAGGGGCCCGGTCGGTTTCCGGCTTTGATCCTGATCAGCGGCTCGGGGGCGCAGGATCGCGACGAGACGATCTTCGAGCACAAACCGTTCCTCGTTCTGGCCGACGTCCTGTCGCGCCGGGGAGTCGCCGTGCTCCGCGTCGATGATCGCGGCGTCGGCGGTTCGACGGGGAGCACGGCCGGATCGACCAGCGACGACTTCGCCGGCGATGTCCTGGCCGGCATTGCCTTTCTCAAGCAACGAAGCGAGATCGACGCCCAGCACATCGGCCTCCTCGGCCACAGCGAGGGGGGAATCATCGCCCCCATGGTTGCCGCGCGGTCGAAAGACGTGGCCTTCATCATCCTTCTGGCCGGAACCGGCCTGCCGGGCGAGGAGATCCTCTACCTCCAGGGCCAGGCGATCCTCAAAGCCTCCGGCGCGGACGAAAAAGCCTTGAGACACCAACTCGAGCTTCAGAAGCGCCTGTTCGAGATCCTCAAGACGGAGAAGGACCAGAAGGCCCTCGAATCAAAGCTGCGCGAGGCGGCCAAGGCAGCGACGGACGCGTTGCCCGAAGCCGAGCGCAAGGCTCTAGGCAACCTCGATGCACTCATCTCATCCCAGCTCAAGATGGTGCAGACCCCTTGGTTCCGCTACTTCCTCACCTACGACCCTCGCCCCGCGCTGGCGAAAGTGCGCTGCCCCGTCCTGGCGCTCATCGGCGAGAAGGACCGTCAGGTGCCGCCCAAGGAGAACCTCTCACAGATTGAATCGACCCTCAAGAAGGCTGGCAATACCCACGTCACGGTCAAGGAGCTTCCCGGCCTCAATCACCTGTTCCAGACCTGTAAGACGGGCGCACCGTCGGAGTATGCCCAGATCGAGGAGACCATCGCCCCCAGCGCGCTGGGAGTGATCACGGATTGGGTCTGTGAACAGGGAAGACAGACGAGAGAATAGCGCGGTTCCAGCACCTCGCGCGAGCACTTCAGCATCAGCAGGGAAAGAGGGTGGGGCATGCTCATCAGGTGCGCCTCTCTCGGACCCCTCTCCGTTTTGTTGTGTGCGTCCCCGGGGAATCCCCAAGAGGGCATCGCTATTCACTGCCGCAAAATGGGTAAACTAGAGAATCTTTGGACCTCTCGCGTTGAGCACGTGGTTTCCCCCGGGACAAGAAGCGCTCCCCCCAAACAGACAGAGCCAACCCAGTCTCCGACGGCCAACAATAGGGTCTCATTTGGTCCGCGGCGCGGCATGACACATCTGCCCTGCCGGCAACAGTTTGAGCGCATTCACTCCGTCTTGCATCGCGCGCTGGACGGTTCCGGGACTGGCTGAAAGGGAGCCCCGCGTCTGGGTCTCGATTCGGGTTGGCATTGATCTTGACGAGTTTTCGGGATTCGCGGGGTCTTTGGCTGATCGCGGACGCGGTTGGCGGCCGATTCTGATGGTAAGAATAGATCCGCTCGTGCGGGTTATGCCCCAACCAGGGGTATTGCCGGGTGTTTCGACTCATCAACCAGCGCTGTCTGCGCCGATATTGACATTTGCCGGGCATCTCGGCCTCGGTTCAGGACGGACGAGTTCAGCGTTAGGAGATAATGGAATGTCTCAACCATCCCGACCGCGGGCGCGGGGCCCTGCGAAGCGGCGTCGAGCTGTCAAGCCGGAGACCCCCTACCCGCTTGAAGAGCGTTGTCTACTTTCGCCTTACGTCCCTGTCTACCCGTTGACGGCGAGCTTCACTGCGGCTGCCACCCCGACCGATGCCAACCTGGGCACGGTCGCGGTGTCACAGAGCACGTCCTCGTCGTCGACCCTGACGTCGGCAGCACCGATCACGTCGGTCACCATGCTGACGCCGCTTTCCTCGTTCGGCGGTGACATCGTTCGACTTGTGGCCGGTCCCGGCGGCGTCTTCGGCAACGGTCTGTACGCCATCTCCCGAGGCGCCGGCGGCAATCCCAACGCAATCAACCGGCCGGGCGTGATCTACCGCATCGATCCGGCCACGGGCCAGGCTCACGTGTTCTTTGACCTGAACACGGTGATGAACCAGCTCGATCCCAACGCGCTGGCCACCGACGGCAAGAACCCGGCCGCGAACTCGATGGGCAACTCGACCGGATTCGTCAACTGGTATGACATCGCGTTTGATCCGGAGGGCTACATCAACGGTCAGCCCATGATGCTGGTCAGCAGCGTGGATAGCTCGGATCCGACGAAGAACGCCATCTACATGATCTCCCCCAGCGGCCAGCTCGAGGGGGTGTTCGTGATGATGAACAACTATACGGTTGCCACCCAGTTCAACATGAATCCCACCGCGATGGTGATACCGCCGCCGCAGTTCCAGGCGCAGCTTCGCGGCCTCTTCGCCGGCAGCGGAATTGCCACGACCAACGGAACCTTCGCCGCGCTCTTCTTCAACGCCAATGCCTATTCTCCGGGCCAGGTGATCAGCAACGGCACGCTGCCGACAGGGGTTTCGCAGTCCGGCCTGACGTTGGGAACGATCGTCGGGATGACGGCGTCGAGCGTCGATTATCTGTCGCCGGTCTACTCGGCCTTCACGGACTTCGGCACGCCCAGCGCCCCGGGTATTCCACCGAAGCCCGGAGACAGCGGCGTGCAGGGGTCCAACGGTGAATTGCTGATCGGCCTGGGAAGCGGGAGCATAACGACCACCACGTCCTCGCTCACCATCGACCAGACGCCGGCGGTGAGCACAACCCTGCGTCGGTTCGAGGACATCGCCTTCGATCAGTACGGCTACTTCTCGCAGAGCGTGGGGCTGTCCCCCGTGACGACCACGAACACGATCACGGGACAGACCACCACGACCTATAACGTCACCATTCCACCCAGCTCGGCGGGCAGTCTGTTCGTCTCCGACCTGGCGTCGGGACTGGCCGTGACGGTGACGACCGTCGCGAACGGAACCGCGGGTCAGCCTGGCTACATCCCCGCCGGCATCTCCGTCGTGGTTCCCGCCCAGGGTTCCGGCCCGATCGGCGTCAAGCTGGTTAATCCCAACCAGCCCTACGATCCGGTGACCAACCCCGTCGTACCGGACACCTCGCAGGAAGGCAATGTCGGCGGCCGGATCTTGCGGATCACTCCTCAAGGAGTTGTGACGACTTTCGCCCAGGGCTTCAACACCTCGGGGGCGCAAAACGCGTCCTCATTCATCGATTCCGAGCTGTCCATCACCTTCTCGGCGGACGGAACCACACTCTATGCCTCGGACGGGACGGGCGTCTGGCAGTTCAAGAGCACGGCCAGCCTCGCTGACTCGTCGTCCGGCACCCTGATCGGGCTTAACGACCTGCGGACACTCGGCGTGCCTTACGACGGACTGGGCAGCGCCGTGGCCGTGGTCGATACCGGCGTCGACACCAACTCGGCTCCGTTCCGCGGCCGGGTCGCGCAGGGCACGAACATCTTCACCGGCGGTGTCGGCAACGTGGACACGGCCCCCAACACCGGCGGCGGTACAACGACCGGCGGCGCCGCCGGCGGCGGTACAACCGGCGGTACAGCCGGCGGCACCACCGGTGGTCAGGTCCTGACCAACACCTACGATGGTCACGGCACGCCGGTCGCCGGCGTCATTGCCCAGTTCGTACCGCAGGCGACCATCGATCCGATCGATATCTTCGCGCCCTACCTCACGCCAACGTCCCTGTCGTTGAGCGGCACGACCGGCGCCGGCGGCGCCGCCGGCACCACCGGCTCGACGTCGATAAGCCAGTCTTCCAACGCGCTGACGACCAGCCAGGCCGTCTACCAGGGCATCAGGTATGTTGCAAACCACCCATATGTGGGTGACCCGGTTCGTCCCGGCCAGCAAGATCGTGTTATTGCGGCGTCGTTCGCGTTTGGAACTCCCCAGACGTTCCCGAGCGAGGCCGCTGCGTTCAAGAACTATCCTCAGATCGTGATCGCCCTCAAGGAGCAGATGCACCGGCTTCGCAAGGAAGGCATCGCACCCGTTGCCGCGGCCGGGCAGTTCGGTGCTCCGCTGGGGGCTGGAGCGGCCACAACGACCGGCACCACCGGTACGACGGGCACCACCGGCACCACGACCGGAGGTTACAACAACGCCGACAACTCGTCCCTGGGCGACGTCAACGGCATGTCGTTGCCGGCCGTGCTCAACGAGGTCATCTCGGTGACGGGCACCTATCCGTTCCCGTTCACCGAGAGCGTCTCGACGACGCCGAACGATCCTCCCACCGGCGTGATTCCCAATCCGATGGGTCCCGTGCTCGTCTTCGGCAACGCCCTGACCATTGGCGGCACCGCGAGCACGGGCACGAGCGGCACCACCACCGGCGGCACCACCGGCGGCACCACGACCGGAGGCAGTGCCAACGTGGCGGCGAACGTGGCGGCGATCACGGCGGGCGATTTCGTGATGTACAGCGACCGGATCATGGCCGCGGCGAACCGCAGCCCGACCACCGACTTCGCCGCGCCGGGAATCGACGTTCCCACGTTCCGCCGTACCTTCACGATCTCCACCACGGCCACCACGGGGACGACCACCAACACCAGCGCCGCGGGCGATCCCAACGATCACATGACCTTCTCCCAGGTTGGGACCTCGATGTCCTCGGCCATCGTCACCGGGGCCTACTCGATGGTCGCCTCGGCCTTGAATTACTGGATCAACCTCTATCAGGCTGGCGGAGTGACGTCCGATGCCTACCTGACCACGCCGGTTGGGGTCAACACCCTCAACTTCGGGCCGAATGGCATCAAGAACCTGACGGCCTACAACAATCCTGATGGCATCAATGCCATTCTGGCCTACACCGCGGTACCGGCCGCCGATGTGAACGACGGGGGAACGCTCTCGACGCCTCCTACGATCTCCGTCACGGACAGGCAGCATCGCCTCATCAGTTCAAGCAGCCCGCCCTCGTACGCCCGTGTGTCGATCGGCAACGCCATCGCCTCGATCGAGGGAACGATTGCCATCAACTACCTGCTCAGCCACAACGACTTCCCGCTGATCGACACCAATGGCGACGGGATCATCACGGCCCAGGAACTTCAGAACTTCACCGACACGGCCGCATCCAAGGGCTTGGCCGAGGCGGGCGCCATGGCACGCCTCCTGGGCGGCACGGCCACCTACGCCCAGCCGCTGACCGGGCTCAACAACACCATCTTCAACGAGAACCCCGATCAGCCCGGCGCGCTCCAGCGCAGGTTCAACTACTTCGATTACATCGCCAACGGCCAGCTCAAGGGGGGCATTTCCATCAGCTCGTTCAAGATGCTGGCCAACACCTTGCTCCCCTCGCCCACGTCGTACGTGATCGTCGATCGTCAGCGAGCTTCGGCCAATGGGTTCCTGGTCGCGCCGACGGCCACGCGGAACTTCGTGAGCCTGCAGCACCTGCTGCCCAAGGCGATGTGGGTGCCTCCGTCGGCGCTGTACAAGTACCGCAACATCTCGCCGGCGAAATTCCAGGTGAGCGCGAACATGAGGCCTGGTACGTTCCTGCCCTTCTACACGCTGTTTGACGCGACCTCGCCAACCAACGTCACGACGGGTGCTCCAGTCACCAAGTCGGCTGTGGTCAACGGGCAGGTGTTGTCGGTGGCGATGTATCCGCTGGAGGCCGCGCCGACGCCGACGCCGGCGTCGACCACCACGACGGCCGCGACGACGACCACCACGCCGTCAACCACCACGACGGCCACGACGATGACCACCACGCCGTCAACCACCACGACGGTCGGGACGACGACCACCACGCCGACGACCACCACGACGGTCGGGACGACGACCACCACGCCGTCAACCACCGATACGTCGACCTCGTCGTCAAGCACGACTTCGACGAACACTTCGTCGACCGCCAACACCGCGGACGCGATCCTCGCCGCGCTCCTGCACCTGACCTCGGCGGCGCAGCAAACCCCTGCGAGCACGTCGACAACCTCGGCCGGCACGATGACGCCGGCGGGTACGTTGACCCCGTCCACAACAGCCGCAGCATCCACGACCACCGCGCCATCGTCGACCAGTAGCGGCAGTAGCACGGCGGCGACGACCAGCAACACCGCGGCGACGTCGAGCACCGATACGACGAACGCGACGACGTCGCCCGCACCGGCCGCATACAGCAGTACGTCCACAGGCACGACGCCTGCGACGACGACATCGCCGACCGCGTCAAGCGCGGCGGTGACCCCGACCAGCACCACCGCGGCCACAACCACATCCTCGGCAGCCTCGTCGTCGACCACGACCGCGTCGGCCGCGCAGCAGAAGCAGCAACAGGCCAGGGCTGCCAAACTGGCCGCGTTCAACGCGGCTCAGGCCAAGAAGAAGAACGAGAACTTCTGGACCAAGCTCTGGAAGTCGCTCTGACCAGACTTACCGAACCGGAAGCGTAGGCCGGCCCTTGTTCTCCCTGGGGAACAAGGGCCGTTTCATTCCCGCTGTGAATCAATCGCTGGCTGCTGACCCACGCTGCCGCGAAATCAACTGGCGAATGGCCGATGGCAGATGAAAGATGACAGATGGTAAATGACAGATGGCAAATGGCAAATGGCAGATTTCAGGGCATGGATCAAGTCGAAGTGGCGCGAAGGTGTGGAGGCGGTTCGTTGGACCCCGGCTTCAGCGGGTCCCGATCCCCGGCGCGCCGGGGCACTCCAGCGAGGGAGGAGGGCTCTCGCAAAGGCGCGAAGCCCGCAAAGTTCTCCTTTTCAGTGTGACTCAGAACAGCCTCAGTTTGTACCGTGCCGCGAATGCCAGATGCCATCCGTCATCTGCCATTTGCCATCTGAAATCTGCCATCTGGAATCCGCGGCCCACCAGCGCCATTCGCCGCCTCGTGTCCTTTGCTTCCCGGCTCCTGTCAGGAAAACCAAGGCCCGGGCGTCGGTTTCCGTCAACCGGCGCCCGGGCCTGGATCTTGGTCGATGACACTGGCCGTGAGCGTCTCAGCTCAGGCAGGAGGGCCGAGGCTCAGAGATTGAAATTGAATGTCTTGTAGATCAGCCTCAAGAGCCACCAGCCGAAGCTATGGGTGCCGCCGTCGATCTTGGCGAAGCCGCGGAGACCGGGCTGGAGCGCTAGCTTGGGGTTCTCGATCGGGATGATCACCTCGTAAACGGCCGTCTGGGGCTTGATCGCGCCTGTCTTGGGGTCGGCCTTGCCGGCGATCTCGCCGCCGGCCATCTGCGAGAGCTCGGGGGGGATGTCGTCGCGGTTGCGCGTGGCGATCTCGCCGACCTCGCTCAGATAGGTGGTCTCGGCGCGGCCGTAGATCTTGACCCAGGCGCGTCGGCCCAGACGGACCAGGTCGATATCCGACTGGTCGATGATGAGGTGGGCGGAGAGGTGGCGCGGATCGCCGATCTCACAGAACGGCTTGCCCGGCTTGAGCCAGGCGCCCACCGTCTCGGGATGGAGCCAGCGGCCGGGAATGTCCTCGTGGGGGACGCTCATGATCTGGCCGTCGCGGGTGGCCACCAGGGTCAGCTTGCCGAGCTGCTCGGAGATCTTGGCCAGGACCGGCTCGAGTTCCTCGGCCGCCTGAAGATACTGCCGGGCCATGGCTCGGTTCTCGTTCTCGCGGCCCTGGCTGTACCACTGGTGCTTGTAGAAGTTGATGTCGTGTTCGGTCTGCTTCTGGATAAATTCCTTTTGCTTTTCGTGGTTGATCAGCTTGGCGATGACCGTATCTTTCGTGACCCAGTCGCCATCGCGGACGTTGAGTTCGAAGAGCTGTCCCTCGACCTCGGTGTAGATCTCGTCTGGCTTGGCGGGCATGAGAACGAGCGTTCCCTGAATGCGCAGGGGAGTCGGAATCAAGAGGATTCCAGCCACGATGGCGACCAGAGCCACCGCGAAGCCGGCCGCACGTGCTTTTTTCACTTTGCGCAACCTCCCGGGCGTGTGAAGGAATTTGCCGATCTGGTAGACGGGCGTACCGGCCAGCGGCACCAAGGAGCCCACGGCCAGCATATAGCTGATCATCTGCAGCTTGTACGGCTTCAAGACCTGCGACAGGAAATAGCAGATGCTGAAGGTGACGAGCCAGCGGTAAAGATAGCTGGCGATGGCATAGGTGACGAACAGGATGCGCCTTGACCGGGGCAGATAGCTTTGAACGGGGATCTCCAGGCCGAGCACCTTCTCCTGGATCAGGTAGGCGAAGAACTGAGTGCTCTTGATCCGGAGGTTGGGAATCTCCAGCCAGTCGGCCAGCACGTAGTAGCCGTCGTACCGCAAGAGCGGGTTGGCGTTGAACAAGACGGTGTTGATCGAGCAGATGAACATTGTCGCCATCGACAGGCTGTTCAGGAGTCCGGGCTCGCTGTAGAACCAGACGAACGTGGCGATGCTGGCCAGGAAGAGCTCGACGTAGATGCCGGCCGCCGAGATCCAGATCCGGTGCCACTTGTTGGGCAAGAGCCAGCTATCGGTCACGTCGCAGTAGAGGGCCGGCGTGAGGACCAGGAAGAGAATGCCCATCTCGTGGACCTCGCCGCCGTAATGCTTGGCGGTGAGGCCGTGACCGAACTCGTGGATGACCTTCACGACCGCCAGGCTGATCCAGAAGCTGAAGATCGTCCACCAGTTGAAGAAGCTCTGGAACTCGGGGAGCTTGCTGTAAAACAGGTCCCACTGGCTGACCACGAGCGTGATGGCCGCCAGCATCAGCCCCACGCTCGCGGTGACGAAATAGGGGGTGAAGATCCAGCGGAAATACGGGTACATCCGGGTGAGCAGACGCTCGGGATCGATCACCGGAATCTTGACGAAGAGGATGTTGGCGAGGAACGCCCAGACTTTGCGCCAGCGGTTCTTGCGGCGGCGGCGGATCAGGACCTTGGCCTGCTCCGGGCTGTCGATCTGGATGACGCCCGCCTCGTGGAGCTGCGCGACGAACCGGGTCAGGTCCTCGATCGAGATCGTCTGCGGGCGGTACTTCCGTTCAAACGCCTTCTTCACGTCCTGGAGGGTCTGCTGGCCGTCGAACTGCTGGAGCAGAAAATACTCCTCGATCTTGAACCGGAAGTACTTGAGGGCCAGGGGGTCCTTGACGACGTAATGCGTCATTCCCTCGTAGAACTGGGGCTGCACCACCAGGTCGGGACGGAGCTTCACCCGGAGGTGCTCGGCGGCCTGGCCGAAGGGCGTTGCGGGGGCCAGTGTTGGGGCGGCGCTCATCTCTTCAGTCCTCAGTCCTTAGCCATTGGTCCC
>JBMFUH010000065.1:0-14605 GCA_049966735.1 Isosphaeraceae bacterium | reverse complement strand
TGGCACTAGATGGCACTTTTTCGACGAAATTCCAGCGTTTGTACACCACTGTACGCAGGGGCCTTTTCGAGAAGGCAGAGGGCAGTGGAAAGGGGGTAGGGAGTGGCCGGCATTTCCGATTCCCCCCTCCCAATTTCCGCGTGGGCAGTGGAGGAGCTTTCCGTGCAGTCATGGGCGATTGCGTGTTGAACCCGGCGCGCCGGGTTCGACGTCTCCTCTTTTCCTATCTTACTTATAGTTTGCGCCACGTTTCGGGCCGCGGACGGCATCCTACATATGTCATGGACGGATGTCTCGGCAAACCAATGACTTACAATTTTTGAGAATTTTCAAATTGCGCAGACAAGGGCTTGTGGAGGCCAGCGAACCGGCTCAAGCGGCGTCAAGGGCTTGCCCCCTGGTTTTGAACCATGCCCGGATTTCCCCCGCTTCAGAGAGGGCCAGATCGTCAGAGGTTCTGGGCCAGTTCATGATAAAGATGCGCGCTGGCCTTGATTCCCCGATGAAAATCGGCGAGCGAGAACTTCTCGTTGGGCCCATGCAGGTTATCGTCGTTCTGTCCCCAGCCCAGAAGGAGGGTATCGACCTTGAGATGCTGCTTGAGCAGCCCCACGACCGGGATCGAGCCCCCTTCGCGAATGAAGACGGGCTTGGTGCCGAATCCCGCCTCCACGGCCCGGATCGCGGCGCGAAAGCCAGGGCTGTCGACGTTCACCAGCACGGCCGGCGCGCCGCTGTGCGTGATCACGTCGACGGTCACGCCCGGAGGGGTGACCTTCCGCACATGCTCGCGGAAGAGACGGTCCACGGTTCTGGGGTCCTGATCGGGAACCAGCCGGAAGCTGAGCTTGGCCCCGGCCTTGCAGGGCAGGACGGTCTTGGGTCCGGGCCCGGAATAGCCGCCGAAGAGCCCATTGACGTCGCAGGTTGGCCGGGCCCATTTCCGCTCGAGCGTGGTGTAGCCCTCCTCGCCGCAGAGGGCCGGCACGGCCAGGTCGGCCTGGAATGCGTTCTCCGAGAACGGAAGCTTGGCAAACTCGGTCCGTTCCCAGCTTTCCAGTGGTTTCACCGCGTCGTAGAACCCCTCGATCCGGATCTTGCCGTCGGGACCCTTCAGGCTGGCCAGGATGGTTGCCAGGGCATTGAGGGGATTGGCCACGGCCCCGCCATAGGTCCCGGAATGGAGGTCGCGGTTGGCCCCCTGCACCAGCAGCTCGAAATAAGCCAGCCCCTTCAGCCCGTAGGTGATCGCCGGCATCCCAGGCGCGAACTGGCTGGTGTCGGAGATCACCGCGTAGTCGCAGGCCAGACGCCCCTCATTCTCGGCGATGTAGGTCTCGAGACTTGCCCCGCCCACTTCTTCCTCTCCCTCGATCAGGAACTTGATGTTCACCGGCAGTGCCCCAGTTCCCTTCAGCCAGGCCTCGGCGGCCTTCAGATGAGTGAACATCTGCCCCTTGTCGTCGGTGGCGCCGCGGGCATACAGGTTGCCGTCGCGGATGGTCGGTTCGAAGGGACGAGAAAGCCAGGGTTCCAGTGGCTCGGGCGGCTGGACATCATAGTGGCCATAGATGAGGAGGGTAGGCTTCCCCTTCGCATTCAGCCATTCGGCATAGACGATGGGGTGCCGCTGGGTATTGATCAGCTCGGCATGCAGGCCCATCGCCGCCAGGTCGTCGCGCACGAAGACTGCCGCGCGGCGGGTGTCGGGATCGTGATCCGGCTGGGCACTCACGCTGGGAATCCGGATCAGGTCCTTGAGCTGTTCCTCGAACTGGTTTCGATGCGCCTCGAGGTAGGCGTCCACTCGCTCCAGCACCATGGTCAACCACCTTTCCGGATCCAAGCGATCGGCAAGCCGGCGCGCTGCGGGCCGACGTCTTGCCGATTGGGTTCATCCGCGCGAACATCGCGGCTGGCGGCGCACGCCGACTGTCGCGCGACCGCGTCAGTATATCATGCCCCTGGCAGGTGGGCGACTGCTCTGGAGCGAGCACGGCAATGGCACAAGGGCACGCCCGTCGGCCCGCGGTCGGATCGGCTCACGCCGCCATTTTCCAGCGATTGGGTTGACGAGGCGGTCACGCTTGAGAAAACGGGAACATCGAAACGTTGCTCTGTCGAATCTGAGCGTCGCTTTTTCCAACAAGACCTTGCTTGTTACCATTTCATCTTTACAAAATGGTCCCGTTGGTGCTCTCGGGTTGACTTCTCGCGGCCAGGAGACATATTTTCCAAAACTTGACTCAAGTTTTGGTTGCGGCAGACCGGACAACGAATTCTTCTCCACCAACGGGAAACTGGTATCCCAGTTGCGTATAATATTGGTTGGCTGAAGAAAAACGGTGGGATGGGTGAGGGATCAGGGAGGATATGACACATACCCTGCGGACAACGATCTTACCCTCGAGTTGACTTCAGCAAGACCGGCAGCATGGGCGAAATATCGGTGCCGGGCATGGTATATATAAGAGTACGGCAGTGAAGTGTTGCCAACGGAAAGGCGACCGTCCCCGGGGTGGGTTTCGGCTCCCTTGGGCGCGGTGTCAAGTAGATACCTGGGATGGTCCAGCTCGGCGAGACGGTTCGAGCCTGCTTGACGCGGTGGCCGAGGATGTTCAGCGAAACTCTCTAACGTACGACGCGGTTTAGGAGGGGAGTCCTTTCCATGAGTTTTATCCAGCGCTTCCTTGAGCGTGTTCTTCGTAACAATCCAACCCGCATGCCGCGTACCACCTTCGACGATCTCAGTCAGGAACAGATCGACGCCCATCTCCGCGTTGGCCGATATGGCAACTTTTTGTTGACCGACGCCGTTCGCCCGTCGATTGGCCTTGAGGTGATCCCGCGCGAGGGCTACCGCCGAGACGTCTACAGCGACCCCGAGTCGGGCAATCGCATGCCGGTCCTGGCGGCCTCGGTGTCGGCGGAGCGGCTGTTCGACGTGTTCATGGACCTGCTCGATCCTCTGGGCGAGGTCGTCGATGTCGTCATGGAGTCGAGCCATGAGTCCGAGCCGGGCTCCCATGCCGACATGTATCGTGAACACATGGATACAGTCATCCTCAAGAGCACGCTCTACGATTACGAATCGCTCCTGCTGAACGACGGCTGCACGGGCATTGCCGCGCTCAACGCCAGCGGGCCGATGGAGGTGCAGTTCGACGAGCACAAGCTCCTCTTCGTCTACGCTCACGAGCTTGAGCCGTTCGAGGAAGTGCTGCTGCAATACGGTCTGAAGCGGGATGATACGCTCAAGTTCATCTCCGAGGCCGAGCATCTCCACTCCACCGACGACGAGCATCGCGAGCAGTTTGACGAGCTCATGTACCGCCTGGGAATCGACCACTGATTGGTCGAAAGGAGAGCCGGGCCGTCCCGCGCCGAGACCCGGCAGACTCAACTTACAGGGTGAAGCATCAACCCCGATGCTTCGCCCTTGTTCGTTTTCCGGGGCGATGCCCTGCTCGCGGTTCGGCAGTTTGACCGCCTGTGCCGTTGTCCATTACGATGAACCATCGGTGGCTGGAACGCGTAAAGTTGGCGTGTGCGTCGCGTTTGCCCGGACGAGGCTCGAGTCAGTTTTCGGTTTTCAGTTCTCGGCAAGGAGCGCTGGATGCTGAACACTGAACGCCGCGGGCTGAACACTGAAAACCGAACACTGGTATGCCGAAAGTTTCCGCCGCGACGAAATCGATGATCTCGCATTGATTTGGGAGACGGCCCGGTGCCCACGACCCTCATCCGCCCGACAGGGCAGGCAAAAATCAGCGTCGAGGAGTTCCGCCGCATGCGCGCCGCGGATGTGTTCCAGGGCCGCCACATCCAGTTGCTCGACGGGGAGCTGTACGAAGTGGGCAAGAACCCGCCGCATAACACCGCCGTTATCATACTGGCCGCGTTGCTCCGGCAGCTCCTGCCCTTGAGCTCGTTTCACGTCCGGGAGGAGAAAAGCGTCGAACCCTGGGAGTTCTGGTGGCCGGAGCCCGACGTTGCCGTCGTTCGCGGCCAGCCTGCCAATTACTGGGGGCGGTATCCTGGGCCAGCGGACGTCCCCCTCATCGCTGAAGTCTGCGACACCTCGGTCCAGGACCGCACCAAGAAGCTGGCGGGCTACGCCCAGGCCGGCTTCCCCGTATACTGGATTCTCGACATCAATCGCCGGACCCTTGAGGTCTACAGGCTGGTTGCGGGATCGTACATCCTCATGGCGTGCCTGTTCGAGACTGAATCCGTCGATGTCGTGATCGACGGCGCGATGCACGGCGAGATCGCCATTGCCGACTTGCTTCCACCCCGGGAGTAAGACCGCACTGGGCAGAGCCGGGACAACCCGCCCCACCTTCTCCAGCATGAAAGGCAAAACCGATGATGAAGTTCTTCACACCAGATTTCGTCGAGCGCAAGAGTGGGGGCGAATAATGCGGGGCGGGAACGTTCGACGGATCTGGATCGTGGCGCTGGCCGCCTCTCTCGGCCTGACAGGCTGCTCCGAGCCGGATGGGTCGCCGGGCGCCGGACCGGTCAAACCTTCGTTCCCCGGGGTCAGGATCACCATGACGGCCATGGGAGATTCGGCCATCCTTGCGGGGCTGTCCTCCCAGTGCGGCGAGTGGCGCGCCTCCAGGGGAGGCGAGATTGTTCTCAAGGATCAGCCGATTCGCTCGGCAAATGAGCTGTCCGACGCCGATCTCGTGATCTTCCCCGGCCAGCAACTAGGCAACCTGGTCGATGCCGACCTGCTGGAGACCGTGGCCAACAAGTCGGTCTTGCCTTCGCGGCCCTCGGATAACCAGTCCTCGGGGCCGGATCGAAACGAGGCCGCCAGGGAGCCACAGGACGACCCCTTCCAGTACACCGATATCCTTCCCGCCTTTCGCGATCAGGTGACCAGGTACGGCACGGACCGGCTGGCCTTGCCCCTGGGCGGGTCGGCCCTGGTGCTGGTTTATCGCCGCGATGCATTCTCTCGCCAGGCCAACATCGACGCGGCGCGCTTGACCGGAATCAAGCTGGAGCCTCCAACGACCTGGACCCAGCTCGACGCCCTGGCCAAGTTTTTCCAGGGTCGCGACTGGAATGGCGACGGGGCTCCGGAGCACGGCATCGCGGCGGTCCTGGGCCAGGACCCCGAGGATCTGGGCAACGCCACGTTCCTGGCCCGGGCCGCGAGCCTGGGGCAACATCGAGACCAGTACTCCTTCCTCTTCGACGCCGACTCGATGACCCCCCGCATTGATGCCCCCCCATTTGTCGAGGCGCTCCGGGGCATCCTTGCCTGGAAGGACTACGGCCCCAAGGGCATGGAGAGCCTGACCGCATCGGCCGCCCGTGAGGCGTTTCGGTCCGGCAAGGTCGCGCTTCTGATCGACCGGGCTGAGCGCGCCGCACTTTGGTCGGGTGGACATCCGGTGGGCGTTGCCCCGCTGCCTGGCTCGGAGCGCGTTTACGAGCCCTTGCGCAAGAATTGGGAAACTCCCTCCAGCCCGAACACGCCCAGCTACCTGCCCGCAGGAGGCGGCTGGATGGTTGGAATCCGCCGTGGGCTCTCCGGAGCGCAACACGATGCCGCGCTTGATCTGGCCAAGTATCTGACCTCTCCCGAGATCGTCAGCCGCGTCGCCGCCGAACGCGGCTTCTTCATGCTTCCAGTCCGGGGGCATCAGATGAGTCAGGGGTTTGCCGACCCGACCTCCGCCCCGGACGTCGATTCGAGGCAATGGGCCGAAGCCGTCAGCCGCACCTTGATGGGCGAGCGCGTGGTTCCCGGCCTGCGCATTCCCGACGCCGATTCCTACCTGGAAGAACTCGCCCGCGGTCGCATCTCGGCCCTGAAGGGCAAGGCCCCGGAAGCCGCGCTGCACCAGGTTGCCGCCCTTTGGACCGCTCGCACGAACTCACGGGGCAAGGCACGCCAGCTCTGGCACTACAGGCGCAGCTTGAACAGCCTGGCCACACTCCCTCAGCCTCCCGAGCGGGGGCAAATGATCCGGAACGTGGAACGTACTCAAAGATGAGCAGTGAGTGTTCCGACAACCCGGCTCCCCTGGGAAGCGGCGACGGTGAGATCAAAGAGCTGATGGGTCTCTTTGATGTGCCCGCCTTCGCGCGGCGCGGCCAGGACCTGGACTACTCGTTGCGGCGAATCCACACGCGGTGCCGGGAACAGCGGGACGAGTTGCTGGCCATGGTCCGGGTTCGCTTGCGCCAGTGGTCGCGCGCGGCGGCCGGCCCGGACGACTGGCAGGTGGTCTTCGCCGCACCGATCGATTCGCTCTGGCTCCACGCGGAATCTGATTCCCCCGCCTGGTCTGGCCGTCTTGCTCCCGTCCGGCAACTGCGCACCGTGGCCCGCGACCTGAAAGCCAGCGTCGAGCGGTTCAATGACCGCTGGCGTCAGTTCCTGGAATCGCTCAATCTCGGCCCGACCAACGTGGTGATCGACCAGTACAATAAGTATTATGTTCTCGAAAAAGAATGCGTGGTCGGTTCGGCTCGGCTCGCCGCGCGCTATTTCAGTCCGGTTCCTCCACTCACTGCGACGAGCCTGCTGGACGTTTATCCGCTCTTGCCGGTGCCCCAGCTTCGTGATTCCTGACTTCAGCCGCTCCTTTTCTTCTCGCCGAGATCCCTCCATGACGCACACCCTGGCAAACGTTGCCGCCGGCCGGTTCCTCCTTCTTGGGCTCGCGCTGGCACTGGGATGGTCCCAGGTCATCGCTGCCCAGACGCCAACACAAACAAAGCCAGCGCTCCGGGCCGCGACGGGTGCCGAGAACGCCAAGGCTCAGAATACGAGGGTCTTCGAGATCGAATATCCGGCCACACTGCTGGACCGGTCGATCTCAGCGCGGGTGTACATCTTGCTCGGTTCCGGCTCGTCCGGCTCCGCGCCGAGGTTCGGGCCCGACTGGTTCCGGCCGCAGCCGTTCTTCTCGCGCGAGGTCAAGGACTGGAAGCCCGGCCACGCCGTGCGGATCGACTCGAAGGCGATCGGTTTCCCCGGCCCGCTCTCGACCCTTCCGCCGGGGGAATACTCCGCCCAGGCCGTGATCCGGCTCAATCCCGACACCCACGGCATCGGCACCGGCGAGGGGAACGCCTACGGTCCAGTCGCACGGATCAAGATCGGACCAGAAGAGACCGGGCCAATCAAACTGACCGTAGACAAGCTGGTGCCTCCGCGCAAGTTCCAGGAAACCGATCGGATCAAGCTTGCCGAGCTGGAAAGCCCGCTCCTTTCCGCCTTCCATCATCGGCCCATCAAGCATCGCGCCGCAGTGATCTTGCCCGAGGCCAAACCGGCCGGCAAGCTTCCCACTGTTTACATCATTCCTGGATTTGGTGGCGACCACCACTTCGCCGGGATCTTCGCGAGCAACGCCCGGATGGCCTTCGCCAAGGACCTGATCCGGGTTATCCTCGACCCGGATTGCGGCACCGGCCACCACGTCTTCGCCGACAGTGCCACCAACGGTCCGCGGGGCAAGGCGCTCGTTGAAGAGTTCATTCCTTACCTCGAAAAGACCTTTCCCATGGTCGCCGACCCGCGAGCCCGCCTCCTGAACGGCCACTCGTCGGGAGGGTGGAGCAGCCTTTGGCTCCAGGTGACCTATCCCGATGTCTTCGGGGGCACCTGGTCCACCAGTCCCGACCCAGTCGATTTTCGCGACTTTCAGGGCATCAACATCTATGCTTCCAATGAAAACATGTTTCGCGATCGAGAGGGCAAGAAGCGGCCGATCGCGCGCATGGGCAGTCTGCCGATCATCTTCTACGATCGCTTCTCGAAGATGGAAGAAGCCATGGGGCCCGGCGGCCAGCTCGGCTCGTTCGAGGCGGTATTCAGCCCGCTCGACAAGGATGGCCAGCCGTGCAAGCTCTGGAACCGGAAGACAGGCGCGATCAATCCCGAAGTCGCCAAAGCCTGGGAAGCCTACGACATCCGCCTGATCCTGGAACGGAACTGGCCCACCCTGGGGCCGAAGCTCAAGGGCAGGCTTCATGTCATCACGGGAGGCATGGACACGTTCTATCTCGAAGGAGCCGTGAAATTGCTCAAGGAGTCACTGGCCAAGCTGGGAAGCGATGCCGTGGTCGAGATCATCCCCGGCCGCGACCACGGCACGGTGCTCGACCGCAATCTCGCCCAGCGACTCGATCGCGAGATGAACGCGGCGGTGGCGGCATTCCTCGAAAAACGTCCCTGACCGCAATCATTTCCTTGGCGTCCCCCTCGCGGCGACTGCGTGGTATAATTCTCGGCAAAGAGCATGCCGGGGAAGAATCATGATCCAGATTCCTGGTTCCGGCCGCTACACGATTGCTCAGGTGATGATCGGGATCGCGGTGCTCGCGAGCCTGCTGGCGGTGCCCCGCCTCGTCAGGTCGCCCGAGCTCGTGGTGATGATCTGCCTGGTGGGCCTGCTCACGGTGCTGGTGGCGATCCACGTCATCGTCGAGAACGTTGTGGGCCGGCCCTGTCCCGCGTGTGGCCAGTGGGCGCTCCGGCGACTGGTTCGACACCGCTGTTACTATCGCTGCGCGGCCTGCCGGCAACGGTTCAAGCGGTTCGGCTTCGGTCCCTGGCTCGACGCGTCGGGGCCCGAGGACGCCGCCCGCTTTCGGAAGCGAAGCGAGGCCGGAACGTGGAAGAGCTTCACTGCGCCCAAGGATCTTTCGGGAACGACCAGCGGCGCGCTGCTGCGGAACAAGCGGTCAAGAGACTTGCGCGAGGTCGTGAAGCGCATGGACCACCACCCCAGCCCGGGGCCAGGCCTCGAGAACGCCGCGCGGAGGGTGAGCAAGGCGCTCGCGCGGTTGCGCGCACTGAGGAAATGAGTGAGCCACCGGGTTGACGTGGGGTTCGCCTGGTCTCGAGAATCACTGCGGCGGCTTGATCGCTTCCAGCCCCCGCTTTATGATTCTGCGCGGCATTATGGAGTCGATGAAACAGCGTCGCTTGAATGCTCTGGCAAGGAGATCTCGGCGATGGCAGTCACTCAGACCGAGACCGCCGCGACCATCGAGGACCGCTCTCGGATCGACGGGAAAGCGGAATTGATCGGCGGAAGGATCGTCCGTCTCATCCCCACAGGCCGCCGTCCCAACAGGATCGCGTTGCGGATCGCCAGGAGCCTGGACGACCATGCCGAGGCGACCGGCCGAGGTGAGGCCTATACGGACAACATGGGCTTCGCGATCCCGAAACTCACTTCGGGACGCGAGTCGTTCTCGCCGGATGCTTCGTATTACAAGGGCCCCTTCCCCTCGAACGAGATGCGATTTGTCAAGGGCCCTCCGGTCTTTGCCGTGGAAGTCCGTAGCGAGAACGACTATGACGAAGCGGCAGAGGTTGAGCGCGCGGCAAAGCGCGCGGCTTCTTTCGAGGCCGGTACGCTCGTCGTCTGGGACGTCGACCCGAAAGCCGGTGTGATTCACGCCTACACTCAGCCAGATCCCGATCATCCCCCGGCTGTTCCGGGCCGGCCAGCAAGCCGATGTCGAACCGGCCGTACCCGGCTGGCGCATTGCCGTCGATCGGATCTTTGCATGAGATGTTGCAGTTTCAGCGCGCGTTCGTGCCTTCGCTCTCGTTCTGACCATTTGCTTTGAGGTGCAACCGATGATTCACGCCAATCCGCAGCCCGGGGCCAAGGGATCGGCCCAGCAGACGCACTCCGACAAGCCGTTCGTCGTCGAGTATTACTACACGGCGAAGTGGGGCCACGCCGAGGAGTTCATCCGGCTCTTCAAGAAGAACCACTACCCGGTGCTCAAGAAACAGGTGGAAAGCGGCCGCTTTCTCCGCGTCGACGCCGTCAAACCTCGCTATCACACCACGGAGGACGGCCGGTGGGATTACCGGGTGACCATCGTCTTCAAGAACGTCGAGGCGGCCTTCTCCCCGGCCGTCAAGGAAGAAACGATCAAGAAGGAGCTGTTCCCCGACCAGGAAACGTTCCTCCGCGAGGAGGCGCGGAGGTTCGAGATCCTGCTGGCTCACTGGGACGTGCCGATCGACGACGTCGCCCTGGAGCCGTGAGCCCCCGCTGCACGCGGGCATGAAGGGGCTTTCCATCCAGCGGTGCGCACCGTATAGTAAGAATTGGAAAGTCAGCTGTTCCGCAACGATGAAAAGGGACCGGCTGACTCACGCCGTGAACCGTCGTCAGCCGTCCTTCAGTCCTTGATTTCAGGCAGTCTCCCAGGCTGGGCTACCACTGGCCCGGACAATCCTCCCACCCCCAAGTGGGGTAGACTAGCTGCTGCTTCTTGTCGCCCCCCCGCGGGGGCGTGGATTGAAACACACCAGACCCGCGCCAGACGTCCGACCGGAACCCTCCTTGTTTGATGGTGAGCAGGTCTTCCGGTCCAGCGTGTTGCGCCGTGATCGTCATGGCGGTCGCGAAAGAGAGCAGGGGGGTAAGGCATGGTCGCGTGTCGCCGAGGAATGCCAGCAGTCCTGGCGGGGCTGTTCTGTGCGCTTTGGGGTTCAGTCCGAGCTGGTGCGCCGGATGTCAAGGGGGCCAACCGGTCTCAGCCAGCGCGGGTCAAATCTCAGGTCCCAGCGGTCAACTTCTCGCGCGACGTGCGCCCAGTCCTCTCGGACAATTGCTTTGCCTGCCATGGTCCCGACGACAAGACGCGGAAGGCTGGCCTGCGGCTGGATACCAGGGAAGGGATCATGGCCAAGCTGAGGTCCGAAGGGGTGGCCGTCGTTCCCGGTAAACCCGACGACAGCGAACTGATCTTCCGCATCGAAACCGATGACCCCGATGCCAAGATGCCCCCCAGGAAGTTCGGCAAGAAGTTGACGCCGGGTCAAATCGAGACGCTCCGCCGCTGGGTCGAGCAAGGGGCAACCTGGACCTCGCACTGGTCGTTCGTGCCGCCGCGAAAGGCCAAGCCGCCGGCTGTGAAGAACGAGGCGTGGGTCCGCAATTCCATCGATCGATTCATCCTGGCCCGGCTCGAGTCCGAGGGGCTCAAGCCCTCGCCGGAGGCCGATCCCGCGACCTTGATTCGCCGCGTTTACCTCGATCTGATCGGTCTGCCGCCGACTCCCGCCGAGGTTGACGCCTTTCTCGCCGACGGGTCGGACAAGGCCTATGAGAAAGTAGTGGACCGCCTGCTCGACTGCCCGCGCTATGGCGAGCACATGGCCCGGTTCTGGCTCGACGCCGCGCGCTATGGTGACACCCACGGCCTGCATCTGGACAACTACCGCGAGATCTGGCCCTACCGCGACTGGGTGATCAACGCTTTCAATGCCAACAAGCATTTCGATCAGTTCATCATCGAGCAGCTTGCCGGCGACCTGCTGCCCAACCCCACGATCGACCAGCTTGTCGCCACGGGCTACAACCGCTGCCATATTTCCACAAGCGAAGGCGGGTCGATCGAGGAGGAAGTCTACGTCCGCAACATCGACGACCAGGTCGACACCAATGGAACTGTTTTGCTGGGGCTGACCATCGGCTGCTCGCGGTGCCACGACCACAAGTACGACCCCATCCGGATGAAGGACTATTACCAGCTCTTCGCCTTCTTCAACAACATCGACGGCCCCGCGCTCGACGGCAACTCGGCCCGCTGGGCGCCGGTCGTCCAGGTGCCCAGTGCCCAGCAGAAGGCGGCCCTGGCGGCGGCGGACCAGAAGCTCGCCGAGGTGCGCCAGAAGATCGCGGCCGAGGCGAGCAAGGCGGCGTCGGCCTATGACCCGAAGGGCGATGCCGATCAGGCTGAGTTCGTGCAGCGAGCCGATTTCGTCTGGGTCGATGAAGCCCTTCCTTCAGGCGCTGCGCCGAAGGGAGACGGCCCCTGGGAATTCGTGAGGCGGCCAGATCATCCGGTGGCCAGCGGTCAGGCGTCCCTGCGGATCACGGCCCAGGGACTGCAGCAGCGGTTCTTCGAGGGTTCCGGTCAAAAGCTGAAAGTCGGCGAGGGAGACACGCTCTTCGGCATGGCCTTCATTGATCCGCTCAACCCGCCCAAGGAGATCATGTTCCAGTGGCACACCGCTGGCGCCTGGAGCCATCGAGCGTACTGGGGACAGAACGTCATTCCCTGGGGCAAGGACGGCACACCCGAGCGTTTGAAGATCGGCGACCTGCCGGCTTCGGGGAAATGGGTCCGGCTCGAGGTTGACGTGAACAAGCTGGGGCTCAAGCCCGGCGCCGTCATCGACGGCTGGGCCTTCACTCAGCAAGACGGGACGGTCTACTGGGACAGGGCCGGCATCGAAACCTGGGCCCCGCAGGAAGGACAGTACTACGATTCGCTCACGGACTGGGCCCGGGCTGCTCGGGCCGGCAAGGGCGGTGGGTTGCCGGATGGCGTCAAGGCCGCGCTGGCGGTTGAACGTGCAAAGCGTACCGATGCTCAGAAGAAGGAGCTGCTCACCTGGTTCGTCGAGCACTCTTACTCGAAGACGCGCCCCGTCTTCGATCCCCTGAACGCTCGGCTGGCTCAGGCCGAGAAAGAACGAAGCGAGATCGACGCCCAGATTCCGACGACGCTGGTCTTCCGCGAGCGGAAGGGAGATCTCAAGCCCGCCTATATCCTTAACCGGGGTGAATACGATCAACGGCGTGACAAGGTCGGCCGGGCGCTGCCGGCGTTCTTGCCGCCGCTGCCGCCAGGGGCGCCGCTCAACCGGCTGGGCCTGGCCCGGTGGCTGGTCGCGCCCAATCACCCGCTGACCGCGCGGGTGGCCGTCAATCGCTTCTGGCTTCAGGTCTTCGGCACCGGCATCGTCAAGACCGTCGAGGATTTCGGCTCGCAGGGCGAGCCTCCCAGCCATCCCGAGCTGCTCGACTGGCTGGCCGTGCAGTTCCGCGAGGACGGCTGGGACGTGAAGCGGCTCATGAAGCGGCTGGTCATGTCGGCGACGTACCGCGAGAGCTCGCGAATGACGCCCGAGAGCGTGGCCAAGGACCCGGCCAACCGTCTGCTCTCGCGTGGGCCACGGTTTCGGCTCGACGCGGAAACCTTGCGCGACCAGGCTTTCTACCTGGGGGGCATTCTCATCGAGCACGTGGGAGGCCCCAGCGTGAAGCCGCCCCAGCCCGCGGGCTTGTGGGAGGCGGTCGCCTACACCGGCAGCAATACGGCCCATTTCAAGGCCGACACCGGATTCGAGAGGATTCACCGCCGCAGCCTCTACACGTTCTGGAAGCGGACCTCGCCCCCTCCGCAGATGACCACGCTCGACGCTCCCTCCCGCGAAGCCTGCACGGTGCGCCGCGAGCGGACCAACACGCCGCTCCAGGCACTCTTGCTCATGAACGAGCCGCAGATGGTCGAGGCATCGCGAGCGCTCGCGGAACGAACCTTCCGCGAGGCCGGGGCGACCACGGACGAGCGCTTGATCTACATGTTCCGCGTGGCCACGGCCCGACGGCCCGATGCGCAGGACCTGGCCGCGCTCACGGCCGCGCTTCTGGACTTCCAGGCGCACTACGCCAAGCAGCCCGCCGCGGCCAAGGAGCTGATCGCCATCGGCGAATCGAAGGCCGACTCGCGGTACAACCCCAGCGAGCTGGCGGCCTGGACGATGATCGGCAACGTGATCTTGAATCTCGACGAAGTGATGACCAAAGGTTGAGTGCTCGGAGTGTCAAGCCATGGATCCCATTCGCGAACAGTTCGAGATGATGACGCGCCGGCACTTCTTCGGCCGCACCGCCGGCCTTGGCCTGGGTTCGATGGCCCTGGCCAGTCTGCTGGCGGAAGACGGTCGCGCGGCGGCGCTGGCCGATCAGAGCAAGCCCGTGGCCAAGATCGGGACCGCCGTCGGCGGCCTTCCCGGCCTGCCTCACTTTCCGCCCAAGGCGAAGCGAGCGATCTACCTGTTCATGAACGGCGGCCCGTCCCAGATGGACCTGGTCGATTACAAGCCGAAGATGGACAAGTGGTTTGACAAGGACCTGCCCGACTCGATCCGCCGCGGCCAGCGGCTGACCACCATGACCAGCGGTCAGTCCCGGTTCCCGATCGCCCCGTCGAAGTACAAGTTCGCCCAGCACGGCAAGTCAGGCGCCTGGATCAGCGAGCTCTTGCCCTGGACGGCCAAGATCGTCGACGAGATCTCCTTGATCAAGACCGTCTGGACCGAGGCGATCAACCACGACCCGGCGGTGACCTACATCTGCACGGGGCATCAGCTTCCGGGGCGGGCCAGCCTGGGCGCATGGCTCAGCTACGGCCTGGGCACGATGAACCAGACGCTGCCCACGTTCGTGGTCATGACCGCGAGCTGGACCGGGCGGAAGGAAGCTCAGGCCATCTACAACCGGCTCTGGGGGTCGGGCTTTCTGCCCAGCAAGCACCAGGGCGTGGCGTTGCGGTCGATCGGCGACCCGGTCCTCTTCCTCGCCAATCCCTCGGGCGTCGATGCCGGCACTCGTCGGCGCGCCCTTGACGCGATCAACCAGCTTAACCATCAGGAGTATGCGTCGATCGCCGATCCGGAAACCCAGACCCGGATCGCCCAGTACGAGATGGCCTTCCGGATGCAAACATCGGTCCCCGAGCTGATCGACATCTCCAAGGAGCCGAAGCACGTCCTCGACATGTACGGGCCCGACGTGCACAAGCCCGG
>JBMFUH010000064.1:0-14666 GCA_049966735.1 Isosphaeraceae bacterium | reverse complement strand
GTCAACCGGATCAAGCTGTACGACGAGAAGGTCCCCCTCTTCCACAAGTACGGCATCGAGGACGAGATCGCCAAGATCCAGAGACGGCACGTCCCCTTGCCCGAGGGCGGCTCCATCGTCATCGACCAGACCGAGGCTCTTGTGGCCATCGACGTCAATTCGGGCAACTTCCGGGTCGAGGACGACGCCGAGAAGACCGCCTACGAGATGAACCTCCGCGCGGCCAAGGAAATCGCCCGCCAGCTCCGCCTGCGCGACCTGGGGGGCGTCATCGTCAACGACTTCATCGACATGCGCGAGGAACGGCACCGCCGAGGCGTGGAACGCGCTCTCCGCGAGGCGATCAAGCGCGACCGGGCGCGGACCAAGGTCCTGCGCATGAGTTCCTTCGGGTTGATCGAGATGACCCGCCAGCGAATCCGGCCCAGCCTCAAGCGGTCGATTTACGAAGATTGTCCGCACTGCGCCGGCGCCGGGGTCGTCAAGACCGCCGAGAGCATGGCGATCGATGTCATGCGGCTCCTGGCTCTGGCCTCGCATCGCGATGACATTCGCCGGATCAACATCACGGTCAGTCCCGCGGTCGCCGCCTACTTGAACAACCGCAAGCGGAAAGAGATCGCCCGGATCGAGGCCGAGTCGAGCATGAGTATCCTGGTCAACTTCAAGGACGACGTGCCCGCCGAACATCTTCAGATCGAGTGCTACGACGCCAACAGCAGCGAGCTGCGGATCTTCCCCTTGCCTGCTCCCGGCCAGAAGCGCGGGCACTGATTTCTGGGAATTCGGAATGTGGGAATGCGGAATGAAGACCTCGCGCGAACCTGGCCTGCGGGAGATCCTCCCTCCGCATTCCGCGTTTGCCATTCCGCATTCCGCGTTTGCCATTCCGCATTCCGCGTTTGCCATTCCGAGGCCCAACCCATGCCTTTTCAGCCGGCTGCCGGTTATCCGCTGCACCGCCCGCGCCGTCTGCGCGCCCATCCTCTACTTCGCGACCTGGTCCGCGAAAACCAGTTGACGACGAACGACCTGATCTACCCGCTATTCGCTTACCACGGCACGAATCTGCGCCGCGAGATTGGCTCGATGCCCGGCCAGTACCAGCTCTCGCTCGACCGCCTCGGCGAGACGATCGCCGAGGTCGCCGACCTGGGTATTCCCGGGATCATCCTCTTCGGCATTCCCGAACATAAGGATTCACGGGGCTCGGCCGCGCTCCGCGACGACGGCATTGTTCAGGAGGCCGTCCGGATCGCCAGGAAGCAGGCAGCCGACCTGCTGGTGATCACAGACCTCTGCTTCTGCGAATACACTGACCACGGCCACTGCGGCCCTTTGAGCGATCGCGGCGGCCGGCTCGATGTGGACAACGACGCGACCTTGCCGCTTCTGGCCCAGCAGGCCGTCAGCCACGCCCGCGCCGGGGCCGATATGATCGCCCCCTCCGGCATGATGGACGGCATGGTCCAGGCCATCCGTCAAGGGCTCGACGCCGCCGGTTTCAACCACATTCCGATCATGTCCTATGCGGCCAAGTATGCCAGCGGCTATTACGGGCCGTTCCGGGACGCGGCGGAGAGCGCTCCCGGCTTCGGCGATCGCCGCGGCTACCAGATGGACCCGGCCAACGGCGACGAGGCGATCCGCGAAGCCGCGCTCGACCTGGCGGAAGGGGCCGACATCATCATGGTCAAGCCGGCCCTGGCTTACCTCGACATTGCCCGCCGCCTCAAGGATACTTTCGGCGTTCCCCTGGCCGCCTACAACGTCTCCGGCGAGTACGCCCTGGTTAAGGCCGCCGCGCGGATGGGCTGGATCGACGAGCGGCGGATCGTCCTCGAAACCCTCACCGGCTTCAAGCGCGCGGGGATCGACATGATCCTGACCTATCACGCCCCGGACGTGGCAAGGTGGCTCAAGCAGGGCTGACGAGAGTCGGCCCTGGCGGCAGGCAGAAGCGATGTCGTCCAAGCCATACGACTCGACCACCAAGGAACTGCTGGAGCTCGATCCCCAGGGCTGGCTGGCGCTGCTCCTGGGCCGCAAGCTCGATCAGGTGCGAATTTTCAACGCCGACCTGGCCACCGTCATTGCCGAGGCCGACTTCGTCCTCGCCGTCGACGAGTCTGTTCCCTGGCTGGTCCACCTGGAAGCTCAGTCCAGCTATGATCGGGACCTTCCCCTGCGGCTCCAGCGGTACAACATCCTGGTTTATTACCGTCACCGACGGCCCGTCCAGAGCATCGCCGTTCTCTTGCGTCCGGATGCCGACGGCCCGGCGCTCTCCGGCCTGTTGCGACAATCGCTCCCCGATGGCACTCTTTACCACGAGTTTCACTATAATGTGGTCAGAGTCTGGGAGTGCCCGGTCGATCAGATCCTGGCCGGAGGATTGGGAACGCTGCCGCTGGCTCCTCTGGGGAAAGTGACCGAGAACGAACTCCCCGCGGTGATCCAGTCGATGCGGCAGCGCCTTGAACAGGAGGCGCCCAAGAATCAAGCCGCGATGCTCTGGACGGCAACCTACGTGTTGATGGGACTCAAGTATCCCGACGATTTGATCGAGGGCCTTTTACAGGGAGTCGAAAACATGAAGGAGTCGGTGACTTACCAGAAGATCCTCAGGGAAGGACGTGCGGAAGGACGTGCGGAAGAGGTGAAGCGGGTTTTGAAACGGCAAGCCACCAAGAAGTTCGGCAAGCCCAGTCCTCGGTTCGAGTCCGCGATCGATTCGATTCTCGATCTGGAAAAACTGGAGCAGTTGACCGAACGGGTCCTTGATGCCGCAAGCTGGGAGGAACTGATCGGCGAGCCGGCAAACGGCTCCAATTGAACCAGAGATCCGACCTTCGATAGGTCGTTGAGCAAGAAAATCCTCAAAGAAGGCCGTGCCCAAGGGCTGGCAGAAGCCCGAGCCGAAGGGCGGATCGAGGAAGCAAAGCGGATTCTGAAGCAATATGCCGCAAAAAGATTTGGAGAGCCTGGCGCCCGTTTCGAGGCTGCCATTGACGCCGTCGCCGATCTCGAGGAGCTAGAGCAGTTGATCGATCGGGTTGTTGAAGTGCCAAATTGGGAGGAATTGCTCGGCGACAAGGTGAACGGAGCGAGTTGAGTCGGCATTTTTGCCCCGGACACCAAGCTTGCCGACTTGGGGACGTGGTTGGGTCGATTCCCTTTTCCCGATCAGGGTCTCACCACGTGACCAGAGATTCTGGACATTTCACCGTTGGTCAGCTCCTTCTCATCATTGCCATCCTCGGAACCATCTTCGGGATCGTCGAGTTCTTCACTTCTTCCCCCGGGCTTCTCGCCTGGGTCCTTGCGATCTTCGTGATGCCTTTCTTGCTAGTTCTTCTTGGTCAGTTGCTGTTCTCGATCCGACTCGGTCGCACACGAAGCATCTCGACAGATACCGCTGAGTCTGAGCCTTCGCACCCCGACTCCGCGAAAAAGTTGGAACGATCTCCCCGCTCCGTGCACGAATCCTTTTGACCACCCGTCAGGGGAGTAACCGGCCATGACCAGCGGGCAGTTCACCTCGATGCATTCCTCGCTCAGACGCCTGTTCTCGGAGGGCAAGCTGATGGTCATGGAAGAATCCTTCCCCGAATCGTCTCCGCTGGCCGTCGAGGTCGAACGCGCCCGCCGCAGTGAGCTACCGCGGCCGAACTCGAGAAGCTGGATGAGCAACTCAAGGCCATCGAGGAGGTGACCAAGCGCTACCAGTCCATTCGGTTGATGAGGATGGGCATCCCCGGCGCGATGATGCAGCGGATGCAATCGCCTCCCACTGGCACGCCAAAATCAGAGACTTCGCGCTGAACATCACCTCTGCAACTGCAATCGCCGTCGAAGCCCGAGTGGCTGGTGGCGGAGCTGGAGGCGACGCCCTAGCCGCAGCGCCTGGACTCCGGGGCTTCGCTGCGGTCAGCCCCAGCCACCCAGTCACAGTTCGCTTCACGGGGGGAGGGCGAATCGCGGTGGTGTTGGGCGAGAAGAAACAGTGCACCCTGGGCCGTCACAAACCTCGCGGCATCCGTAGCGGTATCTTCTGTCGGTGGTAGCGCCGATAGACGCGAAAGTCGCGATCGAGGGTCAGGACAATGCTGTCGGCCCTCAGTTCCGACATCCGCACCAGGCAAGCGTCAGCCAAAGACATCGGAACACTCGTGTACCGTCTCAAGAGGGCCGCCACCTCGTCGAATTGTTCCTTCAAGGCAAAGCCGAGTTGGATCACCCCGCGCTCTTGAAGCGCCAACACATGATCCACACCACCGTGGACGCGCCGAGCAAGGAAGCACGCCTCCGAGAGTACCGCTTCGCAAATGAGGAGGGGCGGCTCGATCTCGGCGAACTGAGAACGGACCCATTCATGCCACTGGTCGCGCGGATTGACCAGGGCCGCGATCGGCCCGGCATCCAGAAGCACGTTCTGGATCACTCGCCGTACCCTTCCATGTATTGGGGATTGGTGGACAGATCGATGGGGCCCTCGCCGCGGCCCGCCAGGTCGCCCGCCAGCTCCAGCGCGGACATGGGCCGTTCGGCCTTCAAGTGCTGCTCCAGCGCATCGCGCACGATCTCAGATTTGCTCTTGCCCCGCTCTCTCGCAACTCGCTCGAGCTTGACACTCAGGCTCGGCGGCAGCTTCAAGGAAATGGTCTTCATGAGGAGCCCTCTCGATAATACGAAACTTCCTCGGATTGTAATACCGGCGGGAAGGTTGCCGCAAGAGCGTGTTCAAGGGCGGAGGGAGCAATGTCACGCACGGTGCTGCTCTGTCCCATCGTCTTCTGGTTCCTCTCTACTACTAACATCGAGAGTTTTGTTCCTCGAGCAAGATTGTCAAAATGGGCAAGAGTGAGTCTTACGCCATCGCGGCGGTCTGCAAGACTGATCCAGTCCACTTATTTGGTTGCGGCCGACAGGCCGCGCTGTGGTTTTCAACTCTTGGAACCGCCGAAATGGTTTTTTTTGGACATCCGTATCATAGGTACTCCGGGACCAAGCCGTTGTACAATGGTCACGAAGTCGTAGCTGATTCCTGATCAGTGAAGTGGATCACAACGAGTACACGGCAAGCATTCGAAGTGTACACCCGAAGGCATAGAGAGGTGAAAAGGTGGTAAAGCAAGCTCAAGGTGTCATCCACGGCAAAACCATCGAACTGGACCAAGACATGGGAATTGCCGATGGTGAGAGGGTTGACGTCCAGTTGCGCGTATCATCGCCGGCCCGTCCCTGGGGAGAAGGCATTTTACGATCGGCGGGCATCGCAGCGCAGGTTCCCGGCTTTGATGAGGCGTTCGAGCAGATTCAGCAAGACCGCCAACTGGCCCGGATGAGAGATATAGAGGAATGAGCTACCTGCTCGATACCAACATCTGCTCAGCCCACATCCGGCGACCAGGTGGGATTGCCCATCGCTTCATTCAGTACTCCGGCCGACTCTGGATGCCGACGATCGTGCTGGCGGAGCTCTACGCCGGAGCCTACATGCTCGACGCCCCCGCCCGAGTTCTCGAGGGCATCCATGAACTCCGGAAGGACATCGGACTGCTGGCTTTCGACGAAACCTGCGCCGAGGAGTTCGGTAAGCTGAGAGGGCAGCTCAAACGACTGGGCATCCAGCGTAACGCCGTCGACCTGATGATTGCCGCTGTGGCGCTCGCCCACGACCTCACGCTGGTGACCCACAACACGCAGCACTTTCAGAACATTGCTAATCTGCGGTTGGACGATTGGCTAGCACCCTGATCCGGCCAAGACCCTCTTTCCGTGGGCATGGGCAGTGCTGACATCGAAAAGGAAGAATCATGAACGGCAGTCCCAGCACGTCGAAGCCAGGTTTCCAGCTCCCGCGCAGCCACGAGGCCTTCGTGCGCGCCAACCGCGTCATCCCCGGCGGGGTGAACAGCCCGGCCAGGGCGTTTCGGGCCGTGGGCGGCGAGCCGCCGTTCGTGGCGAAGGCCGAGGGAGCGTACCTCTTCGACATCGACGGCCACCAGTACATCGACTACATCGGCTCGTGGGGGCCGATGATCCTGGGCCATGGTCATCCTCGCGTCCGCGCGGCGGTGGTCGAGGCGCTTGACCTGGGCTCGAGCTTCGGCGCGCCCACGCTCCGCGAGGTGGAGATCGCCGAGACCGTGGCCGCGGCCGTGCCATCGATCGCCAAGGTCCGGTTCGTCTCGTCGGGAACCGAGGCCGCGATGTCGGCCGTACGGGTGGCGCGCGGGGCTACGGGACGGAACAAGATCATCAAGATGACCGGCCATTATCACGGCCACGTCGACGCCCTGCTCGTCCAGGCGGGCTCGGCGGCGACCACGCTGGGAACGCCCAATAGTCCAGGCGTGACCCCGGGCGCGGCGCAGGACACGCTGCTCTGCCCGTTCAACGACGCCTCGGCGGTGGCCGATCTGCTGGACCATCATCAGGGCCAGGTCGCCGCCGTGTTGCTCGAACCGATCGCCGGCAACATGGGGCTGGTCCCGCCGCGGCCCGGCTACCTGGAAACCCTCCGAGCTGACGCGGAAGCACGGAACGCTGCTCGTCTCCGACGAGGTGATGACCGGCTTCCGCGTCGCCTACGGCGGCGCCCAGGAACGCTTCGGCGTCACGCCCGACCTCACGGCCCTGGGCAAGGTCATCGGCGGCGGACTGCCCGCCGCGGCCTATGGTGCGTCGGCCGCCATCATGGACCAGATTTCTCCCACCGGGCCGATCTTCCAGGCGGGAACGCTCTCGGGCAACCCGCTGGCGATGGCCGCGGGCCTGACCACGCTCCAAATCCTCCGCGACGATCCGCCGTACGATCGGCTCGAGGCCCTCTCCGCTCGGCTGGCGGAAGGGCTCGACCGGGCAGCGACCGACGCGAAGGTTCCCCATGTGGTGCAGCGGGTGGGCAGCATGCTGACCCTCTTCTTCCACGACGGCCCGATCCACAACTACGAGGAGGCCAAGGCCAGCGACACCAGGCTCTTCGGCCGCTTCTTCTGGGAAATGCTGGCGCGCGGGGTTTACCTGCCGTGCAGCCAGTTCGAGGCCGCCTTCGTCTCGGCCTCGCACACCGAGGCCGACATCGATCACACCGTCGCCGCGGCCCGCGAGGCGCTGGCGGTTGTCGCCCAGTAAACATGCTCAGAGAGTTGTCCCCCGCTTCATCGGGACTGTACCCTGTATCAAGGCGTGCGGAAGGGCGTCTGCGAGGCGAGGTGGCCATAATATGCTGTCTTGGTTCACATAAATCAGAGAGAGGCAATGAAAAGTAAAAATACGATCTTGGTATTGCTGTTGCTCGGCTCAGTGGTCGGTTCTGGTCAGGCTCTGTGCAATCCGGCCCGAGGCGCGACAGAGCGGTACGTCGCGACGGATGGCAACGATCGGTGGTCCGGGACACTCGATCGGCCCAACGCCGAGCACACGAATGGCCCGTGGGCCACACCCGCGCGCGCTCGCGACGCGATCCGTCGCGAGCGCGCGGCGGGACGGCTGGCACCCGGGCCCGTGACGATCCGCGTCCGCGGTGGCGTGTACCACCTGGAGGCACCGCTGGTCTTCGAACCGGCCGACTCGGGCACAGCCGACGGGCCGGTCATCTTCGAGGCCTATCCCGGCGAGCACCCGGTCTTGAGCGGTGGGCGCGTCCTCGGCGATTTCCGCCGCGACGGCTCGCTCTGGAAGTGCACGATCCCCGAGGCCCGCGACCGGCGCTGGACGTTCCGGCAGCTCTTCGCGAGTGGCAAACGTTGCACCCCCGCGCGGTCGCCCAACACCGGATATTTCCGCGTGGCCGACCTGCTGCCCGGACCTCGCGGCCGCCGGAGCGAGGGCGTTGCTCGCGATCGGTTCGTGTTCGCGGCCGGTGATCTCCAGCCCTGGGCGCGGCTCGGCGACGTCAACCTGATCCTGATGCATTCCTGGGAGACATCGATCCACCCCTTGAAATCCGTGGACGCGACCGCGCACGTGGTTGAGTTCGTGGCGCCCTTGAAGGAATGGTGGACCATCGGCTACTGGGAGAAGGCCCAGCGCTACTACGTTGAAAACGCGCTGGAGTTCCTCGATCAACCGGGCGAGTGGTACCTCGACGCTGAGTCGGGCACGCTGAGTTACTGGCCCCGGCCCGGGGAAGAGTTGGAGACGACCCGGATCGTGGCGCCTCACCTGAGCGAGCTGGTGCGGTTCGCCGGCAACGCGGACGAGGGCCGCTTCGTTGATCACGTGACACTCCGGGGCCTGACGTTCCACCATGCCGACTGGGTTCTTTCCCCCAAAGGCAACAGCAGCACGCAGGCCGCCGTCGAGGTTCCGGCGGCGATCATGGCTGACGGTGCGCGGCACTGCTCGATCGAAGCCTGCGAGGTGGCGCACGTGGGGACGTACGGGATCTGGCCGCGACGGGGCTGCAAGGATTGCCGGATCGTCAGAAACCGGCTGTTCGACCTGGGCGCGGGAGGCATCCGCGTCGGAGAGCCCAACGCGGCGGCGACCGACGCGGGCGAGACCAGCCGGACCGTCGTCGACAACAATCACATCTTCGACGGCGGCCACGTCTTCGCGGCGGGGATCGGGATCTGGGTCGCCCAGAGCAGTGGGAACGCGGTCACCCACAACGATATCCACGACATGAAGTACTCGGGGATGAGCATCGGCTGGAACTGGGACGATGCTCCCAATCGCACCCACCACAACCTGATCGAGCGCAATCACGTCCACAACCTCGGGCAGGGCGTGCTCAGCGATGCCGGCTTGATCTACTGCCTGGGCGTCTCACCGGGCAGCGTGATCCGCGAGAACGTGTTCCACGACATGTGGCCCTACAGTAACCCGCCGTTCGGCTGGGGCATTTACCTCGATGCCACCTGCGGCGGCTACCTGGTCGAGCGCAACCTCGTCTACAACACACTGAGCGGCGGGCTCATGTACAACAACGGCGGCCACGAGCACGTCATCCAGGACAACATCTTCGCCTTGTCGGCCAACCACGCGCTCTGGCCCTATTCCGCGAAGCATCCCAATGTCTTCCGGCGCAACATCGTCTATTTGACCCAGGGCGAGCTCTTGATTCCTCACGGTGAGCGTTCGCTCAATGAGCGGCTGGCCGCGCACGAATCGCTCGGCGAGTGGGACCGGAACCTCTACTGGCACGCGGCCGGCGCAGACCGGCTCCGCTTCTACCGGCGCGGTTGGGACCAGTGGCGAGCCCTGGGGCTGGATACCCACTCGCTCATCGCCGACCCACGGTTCGAGGACGTGGCCCATCACGATTTCCGGCTCCGGCCCGATTCGCCGGCGTTGACGCTGGGCATCCAGACTCTCGATCCCCGATGCGTTGGACTCTACGGCGACTCGGCATGGGCGAACGAGGCAAGCCACACCCGCTGCCCGCACATTGCGCTCCCGCCGCCGCCGCCTCCACCACGGCCCCAGGAGATCAGCGACGATTTCGAGTCAACGCCGCCAGGCCGTCACCCGGCCCACGCGCATGTAAGCGGTGAGGAGCAAGGCGCGTCGATCGCGGTGAGCACGGAGCGCTCCCAGGGCGGACAGCACAGCCTCCGGGTGCGGGACTCGAAGACGCTTCAGCCCAGTTGGCAGCCCCATTTCTTCTACGAACCGCACATGACCGAGGGCCTCGTCCGCCAGAGCTTCGACGTCCGGCTCGAGCCCGGCGCGCGGTTCTTCACGGAATGGCGCGATGCAACGGCTTATCCCCAGAATGTCGGGCCGAGCGTGCAACTGGATGGCAGCGGCGCCTTGAGCGTCGCCGGCAAGCAGGTCGCGACGATCCCGCCCAGAGCCTGGGCCCACATCGAGCTGGAAGCGCGCCTGGGCAAGGGCTCTCCCCGTGCGTTCAAGCTCACCGTCGCGCCACTTCTCGGCTCCGCACGAGTGATCGACCACCTGCCTTTCTCCGGGTCAGACTTCCACGAACTTCAATGGCTCGGCTTCAGCAGCACCTCGGAGCAGGATTCGACGTTTTTCCTCGATAACCTCCAGCTCAAGCTCATCAAGGCCGCACGCTGAGAGATGAGTCGGCAAACTCGAGAATCATGTCTCCGCCCCAAGCAACCGTAAGGTGAAAGGGAGTCGGTGATTCCTCGGAGAGAGCGGCGATCGCCCGTTCCCACGTCCCACTCGTCGTGCCGACGTTGCCGCCGCTCACGACCGGCCTGGAACCGAGGTGATAGGGCTCTCGCCTTTCTCTCGGCCCGGGACAGGCAGGTTGCGAAGCCCGGTGAACGGACACTATCCTCTTCAGAATGTCGCGGCATGGCAGCGGCCATGCCGCCGCTTTTGTGGAATCGAGTTTCAGGGCTCCCAATCGGGCCCCGTTCAATGGGCGCTTCATCATGACAACCACGCAACGCTTCGGTCTGCCACTTTCCCTCTTCTTGATTTTCAACACCACGCTCCCGGCGGCAGGGCCCGAGCAAGACATGGTCACGCGTCAGGCCGTTTGCCGATGGGCCGAGAAGCCGCCGGTGCTCGACGGCAAGCTAGACGACCCCTGCTGGAAACACGCCGCCGTCATCGACCGCTTCGCCTCCTTCTGGACCAAGACTCCCCGGGCAGGCACGAAAGCGTACCTGGTCTGGGACGACGAGGCCATTTACTACGCCGGAACCATGTCCGACACCGAGGTCAAGGCTTTCGGCACCCACCGCAACGACACCCTCTGGGACGGAGACGTCTTCGAGCTGTTCCTCAAGCCCAGCGCCGATCGCCCGGAGTATTTCGAGTTCCAGGCCAATCCCCGCGGGCTCATCTTCGAGATGGCCTTCGTGAAGCGCGGGCAGTCCCAGGACCCATTCAACAAGAGTCGCGTACTCGGCAACCACGCTGTCGTCGCGGTGGACGGCACCCTCGATCATCCGGACGACAAGGACCGGGGCTGGACCGTCGAGGGTCGCATTCCCTGGTCGGCCTGCGCGCTCGCCGGCGGCAAGCCCAAGGCCGGCGATTCGTGGCTCTTCGCCATCTGCCGCTACGATCACTACGGACCAGTGGGAACCAAGCCAATCCTCATGAGCTGCGCGCCCCTGACTCAGCCCAACTTCCATCGCCACGAGGATTATGCAACGCTGAAGTTCGAGGGACCGCGGAAGCATCAATAACATCCGTCGCATTCAAAAAGTGGAACCGGGTTCGTCGTCGCGCTATGCCATCGAAGGCGAGCCCGGGTTCGTCGCCCTTACCGGTATCGCAGGGAAGAGCCCGATGAATCGTTGTGCACTGCTGGCAGTGGCCATGACGCTGGGTGTCGGAGCAGGCTGGGTTGCTCGTACGGCCCGCGGATCAACCAGCGCGGACGGATTGCAGCTCTTACCCTATCCGCGGCAAGTCAAACTCATGAGCGGCCGCCTTCGCCTGGGTCCGCCCGACTACAAGACGGCTGGGACGCCATCGAAGACGGAGCAAATCGCGCGGGAGTCTCTGGCCCGCCACCTACCCCGGAACGGGCCGAGAGTGACCGTCCGCATGGGATCGCTCGAGGAAGGGTGCCGCGCTCCCTGGTTGACCGCCGAGGAAATGTCGTTTCTCAAAAGCGCCGAGACCAGCCCCGACGCTTCGGTCCTGACGATCACGCCTGCCGGCATCGCGGTGGTCGGCAAGGGCAAATGGGGAATGCTCCACGGCGTGCAAACCGTGAACCAATTGGCGATTCAGGCAGCGAGGGAAGGGCACGACTCGATTCCCTGTCTCAACATCCGCGACTGGCCCGACGCCGTGATGCGCTGCCTTGCTCCCCAGCTTGCCTGGTACGCCGGATGGTCGACCCGCAGAGAGGGATATGACAACGGAAACTGGAGCCTCGCTGAATGGAAGTGGATGGTCGACTGGACGCTGCTCCACAAGTGCAATGCATGGGCCGTTTGCATGTACGGCAACTGGCCCTTCACGCTCCCGGGCTACGAGGCGGATACCCTCGACTTCGATTCCTTCTCCTACGACACGAGGACCGGGCAAAAAACACCATTCCATTATACACACCGTAATATAAAGCATGAGTTTCTTCCTGAATTGATCCGCCATGCCAACGAACGCGGCATCCAGGTTTATGCATACATTGGCAAGAATACGTTCAATGGAACTTATATCAAGCGTCATCCGGAGGCTGACGCGCGGAGCCTCGTGGCGGAAGCACTGCCGTTCACGCCCGGGGTGCACGAGTACTGGAGCGCCTTCGTCAAGCGGATTCTCGAACAGGGTTTCAACGGGTTCGTGCTCGAAGACCCTGAAACTTACCACGTTCCGAATCAGAACCTGCAGTGTTACCAAACGTTCTGGGGGCCCTGGGCAAGGAAGTATGGGTTCCACTCCGTAGCGGAGACGAACCGCTACGGTCCACCCCTCGGCGTGCATGTCGAGTACTACACGTGGCTCACGCGTGAGTTCGACCGGATCATCCGGGACGAGGCACGCAAGCTCAACCGTTCCCAGCCCGCGCTGTATCTCATCTCACACATCCTCCTGGACAGGATCATGAAGGAGGTGAAAGGTCCGGCAGAGCGGGCGAAGTGGATGGCACTGATCGACCAGAAGCACGGTCGCAAGATTCCGTTCATCCTGTCCGAGGACCACGAGAAAGAGTACGTGGGCTTGCTGGGCAAGGATCGCGCGATCACGCTCGGCGGGCGGGGCGGGGCGGCAGCCGGTTGCTTCCGGATCGCCAACATCAACAACGACCGGATGCACGGAGATCTCGGCATGGATCTCGCCGAGGAGCGCGCGAAGCAGCGGCGGATGATCCAGGCTGGCGGCCTGGGATCGATGGCGTACATCTTTCAATGGACGAATACGGAAGTCTTCGGTTATCTGGGCGCCCAGTATCTCTGGCGGCAGCGCGGTGTGCCCGGGATCAACAACGACGATGATTTCGGCTTTCTGGAGTATGCGTACCGCATCGCCTATGGCGATGAGGTGGGCACGCTCGTCGGCAAGGCGTACGGTGTGAACTCGTGCGTCAGCGAGTTTCATGTCTACGAGGACGATCCTCCCCTCATCTTCTTCGGCGGACCGCTGCACCGAGATTTTCAACTCCTGTCCGTGATGGCCGACCAGGCCGACAGCCTTGCGCGGCGTGCCTACCTGCGTTTCGCGGGCCGCGCGCCGGACCTCTACCGTCCGGCCTATGACCCGGACGCATTCCGATGGGACGGCTACGACCTGGCGGCTGACACGCTCTTCAAGACGGAGAGACTGCGCCAGCTTTGCGTCTCGACGCGGCGATCCCGGGAACTCTGCACGGCCGCGTTCGCCTCTCGCAAAGCAAAGCAGATGATCGTCGAGGGCGGCTCGATCGAGTCGATCCGCAAGCAGCTCGATGCCGCGGTCACCGCTGCCCGGACAAGTGAGCTCCTCTACTTCGCGAATTACGAGGATGACTTCACGACCGGCGACGACGGCACACGGCTCAGAAAGAAAATGGAGGCCATGCGCTCGCGATTCCTGGCGGACTGCGGCATCCAGGACCATACGAAAGTCGAGCCGACTCGATCGGTTCCCGAGGCCGTTCGGCAAGCGACCAAACGCCGAAATGTCATCGACTGGGAAAAACAGACGGACGTCCTTCCGGCACAGCCCAGCGCGGCCGGGGCGGGACTTTACCTCAGTACAGACATCGGCCTCAGTCAGAACATCGACTATTACTGCCTCGGTGCTGTCTTCACGGTGCAGGTTTGCGGACAGGACGGTCGCTGGCGCAGCGTCTTCCGACGGTCGATGCTCAAGAAGGACGCCGGTTGGCAGCACTGGGACATTCCCGTCGACGACGCCGTGAACAGAACCGGTCATCTGCGGCTGCGTCTGATCACAGATGCCTATTCGCGCGCCATCGACCGCAATGCGCCAACCTGGAAATGGGGCTACTGGGGCCAGCCTCGAGTGGTGCTGGTGACTGCCGATGGCAGGCGTGAAACACGGGGTGACCTGATCGAACAGATCGACCGCTCGAGATCATCGGTGCAACTGGACGACACCGGGATGCGCCGCGCGTTTGATGGCAGGGGGGAAGACTCCACCGGCGCCACGTTCAAGCCGGCCGGGCCGGGCGGCGGAGCACCAGAACCGGTACGACCGGCGATCATGGCATTCGCTCCGCACCGCGACGGGAAGTCCGGAGTGACTGTCGCGGAATTCAACCTGTGCGTCACTTCAAGCTCAAGGCGCGAGGACAACCCCCAGACTCCTTCAGCAAAGGGCCCGTGATCGAGACCCCAATCGTGACAGCCAAAGCAGATCAAGGCCCGCTCCACTTCGAGGGGCCGAAGAAGTAAGGGAAAGCCAGGCGGCCGACGAAGCTCCCGGTCCTCAAGGTTCTAGTAACCGTTTCATCGGTGCCGGGAAACGGCTCCAGGTTTCGTCGTAGGAGGTCTCGAGGGGTGCGGGCACGTAGATCCCCGGCTCGAGAAACAGCGGCACGTCGGGGAGAGCCTCTCCGACTGACGCCACCTGGACATATGCCACCGGCGGAGGTCCCGCGTCATAGGACGCGAGAGTGAAGGGCTTGCCGGGCGGCAGCTCGAACTCTTCTTCCCGGAACTCATCCCAGATGGCCTTGTGAATGCCCTGAGGATCGCGTTTGCTGGGCGGGAAGAGATCGATCACTAGAGCGGTTTGCAGTCGGCTTGCGCACTCATTGAATATCGTAGGGT
>JBMFUH010000063.1:0-14692 GCA_049966735.1 Isosphaeraceae bacterium | reverse complement strand
CCCACACAACCGCGACTCGCGCGATCAGGTCTCTCGGTTTCTCGGACGTGCCAGTTGTGAGTTGCCAGATGTCAGACGCCGGTAACTAGCAACTGGCAACTGCCCAGGCATTGCTCGGTCCAGATTTGCTCAACTGGGAGACTGGGGTCTTGGTGGCGAGCCTCCAGGATGTTAATTAGAGACGAAACGCCCGCCGAGGTATCGCGGGCAACCACAAAGGAGGGAGACAAGCCGATGTCAGCATCCGTGTCATGGTTGGTTCGAGCGGCGGTCCTGCTGGGTTCTTCCTCGCTCGTGGTGGTCGCCGGCTGGGGACAGACCCAGACCGCGCCCGCAACAGCCCCGGCGGGAGCCCAGTCGAAGAAGGTTGATCCCCAGATCAATGCTCGGCTTCAAAAGGGAGATACTAAAGGCTTCCTCAAGGGGCTTGAATCGAAGAACCGTGAAGTTTATGTGAAACGTCGGGAGATTCTCGATGCCCTGGAGCTACGTCCAGGGATGGCGGTTGCGGACATCGGGGCCGGCAGCGGGTTGTTCACGCGCCTCATGGCCGACGTGGTAGGCAGTGAGGGCAAGGTCTACGCGGTGGAGGTGTCCAAGGCATTCCTCGACCGCATCGCGCGCGAGGCCAAGTCAAAAGGCCAGAAGCAGATCGTAACCATCCTCGGCACACAAGATTCCACCAACCTGTCCCCGAACTCGATCGACGCGGTCTTCCTCTGCGATGTCTACCACCACCTCGAGAAGCACGAAAAGATCCTGGCATCGATTCATCAAGCTCTCAGAGTCCATGGTGTCCTCGTGCTGGTCGACTTCGACCGGGTGGAAGGGCAAAGCAGCAAGTTTGTGCTCAAGCACATACGCGCCGGTCAGGCCGTGTTTCGCCGGGAAATCGAGCAGGCCGGATTCGAGCCGGTCAAAGACTTCAAGCCGCCGAAGCTCAAGGAGAAATTCGTGGCGAAGTTCCGCAAGAAGGATGGACATGCGTGGGTGAAGAGCAGGCCGGCGACGCCCTGAGAGCACCGGGACTTGCCATGTCCCCCCTTGCCGTCCCGCTCAAGGAACCATCGGTGAGCGGGACGGAATCGGGTGAAGATTGAGCGGGGCTAGTCGGCTGAGGCGGGAGATGAATCGACCGATGATGACTCGACGTCCACAACGGTTGCAGGGGCGCGGGATGACGTTGCATCATCAGTGGATGGAGCCGGATCGGCAGTGGGGGGCTGGCCGGCTTGACCCTCTTGCTGCACCTTATGCCAAAGCTCGACAAAAGCCTGGGTTTCGGCGTCGCGCCACGACAGGCCGGTCTCTTCCAGCTCATTGGCTCGTTGCCCCCATTGTTCACGCCAGGCAATGGGCCAGTCCGCCACGACACTGCGATAGGCCAGCGGATGGAAGATCGGCGCCGGTGCTCGGCCGCCGCTGGCTGCTTTCTCGGCACTCGTACCCGTCGATCTGGCCGGACGACGAAAACCCGAATCCTTGGCCGACGGCTCTGCCTTCAGCGGGTCGCCGCCTGCCCCTTCCTCGTCCCCCAATTCCATGGAGAGCCTTCCTTGGACGCTCCGATCGCGCGACCCAGCGCGGGCGCGCTTCAGGGTCCGAAGCTCACGCACGGGAAACCTCCAGTACCTACCTTCAACGAGATCAGTGTATCCCTGACGTTAACCCGATGGTTCCTCACTCTTATTCTAAGCTACGATCCCTAGTTTCCAGATGTTCACTAAATCTTCTTTGAACACTCCAGAATCTTGCCCAGCTAGTGTATTTTTACCACTTTTCTGGCGCGACGGCAATGAATGAAAGTTGCAACAATCCCCACCTTGCCGATTTTGACCAGGTTCTCGAAGCGAAGATGCCGGCGGAGTTTGGTCTTGGGATGGCCATTTTTGTGGTCAGCGCAAGCATGGTAGCTGTCGGCGTTCTGACCACCTCGGGATACACCATGGTCCTGGTGGGTAGCAACGAATACATGCTCGCGCTCTGGGTCGTTGGCGGAATCATCGCCATCCGCGGTGCCTTGACGCTGGCGGAGTTGTCGGCGGCCTTGCCCCATACCGGTGGAGATTACGTCTACCTCTACCATGCCTTCGGTCCTCTTGCCGCCTTTCTCTCCGGCTGGGTCTCGTTCCTGATCGGCTTTTCAGGACCCGGCGCGGCGGCGGGCTGCGTCTCGGCAAAGTTTATTTTGGCACCTCTCGGGTTCGAAGGCAACAACGTCATCTTGATCGAGCGTTCTTTGGCAACGGTGGGAATCGTCCTCTTCGCCTTGATCCCTCTCTCCCAACGAGATAGGACGACTCAGGTCCAGAGCTGGATCACCGGACTCAAGGTCTTGATACCGTGCATGCCAATCGTGGCGGGCATCGCCATTGGTGGTCGAATCATGCCAACTTAAACGATCTCAAAATGCTGGATGCCGGCCTGGCTCGGTCGTTGATCTTCTCGTTGGTGTACATCAACTGTAATGCAGCCGGTGGTAATCTGAAGCCTCGTCGCACGACAATGGAGTAGGAGGCTCTCGTTCAGCTTGTTCACCAGGGTGGAACCATGGATTCGGGTCAGGAAGACTGGGAAGCGATCGTGCGATGGTCTACGCCCCCGGGCCTTTGACGCCGCCTGGCGACTCCTGGGCCATGCGGCCGACACCGAGGACGTCGTGCGGGAAGTGCTGGTGGACGCGTTCCGGCTCCACGCCCGGCAAAAGGTGGCCAACTGGGGCGCCCTGCGGCGTCATCTCAGCACGCGGCGGGCGATCGACCGATTGCGGAAGCGCGGAAGCGTGACGCTGTTACCTCTCGGCGCGTTCGAGTTCTCCGCGCCCGACTCCGAGCAACCCGAATCGGTGGCGGCCGAGCGCGAGCTGGCGGATCGCCTGCGCTGGGCGATCGCCGAGCTGCCCGATCGCGAGGCGAGCGTCTTCTCGCTCCGCTACTTCGGCGAGATCGCCCACGGCCAACGGCGAGATCGCCCAGGCGCTGGGCATCAGCGATGCAGGAGACATTCGGGAAGACGAAGTGTCTTCGCATCATCGAAATCGGCAAACCCACCGCGCCGAATGCGTTACTCAGGGCCCTGCAAGGGGCCGACGCGGGTAAATGGGTGCCCGTCAAGGTAGAGGTGGAATTCAAGGGTCGAAAGGAGGTGAAAGACTTCTGGCCATTTGTCCGACCTGTGTGCGGGCGGCCGGACCGACGAGATGTTTCCGGAGGAATGTTGCCAGAGAACATGGAATGATATGGCAAACCGATGATCGATCCGCTGGCGCAACGTCAGCCCGGGTCGATCCACGAGCATGTCCGCGCAGTGGACCGTACGATCCTCACGCTCTTTGAGCGTGACCGAGTACGCGTGATCCATCATCGCTTCGGCAGCAGGTCCACGACGGCGATCCGGCCGAGGTGCTGGCCGCCGATGACCAGGTCGACGGACTCAGTTTCTCTCAGGATCACGGGAGCGGGATAAACTCCGCTCTCGGGGTTGGCACTGATCTCGAGCTGACGATCGACCAGATTGACGATCCAGTAGGCGGGGATTCCCGCTCGAGCGTAGTTGTCGCGCTTGGTGCCGCGGTCCCGGGACAGGCTGCTGTCCGCAATCTCGACCAAGAGCGCCACATCCCGGGGGCCCGGGTGGTGATCGGTGAAATCATCACTCTCGCCGCGAATCACGCTGAGGTCGAGCTCGGGCTCATTGTAGTCGGGAATCCGGACCGCCCCCTCAAGACGTAGGTACCATCCGGCAGGGAGAAGCCGCTCGATCTGCCGCCGGCTCCGCGCGAAACTGGCATCGTGCCTTGGTCCTTTGGGCATCTTCCGCACCACGATTCCGTCCAGGAGTTCGACCGGATCATCCTCGGCGATCGTGCCGTCGCGGACCATCCGGTCATACTGATCGACCGTGAACCGGTATACATCAACCGGAGAAGGGAGCGTCAGAGGAATTGACTGCGCGACCGTGGACATCAGATTCATTCCCGTGCTGGCGCCGCTCTCTGGAAGCAGGCCACCCTTGAGAGCATCCCGGACTTCCGCTAGTTTATGCTTTCTACTGATTCATTGCGACACGACAGGTCAGAACGTGCAGAGAATCGATGATCGACAGCCGGGCGAGGGGGAATTGCGGGGCGAGTATTCGAGGAGGCTTGCCGACCGGCAGGCCGCCCGCGATCGTTGGGGGCGGCTGGAAGATCGCATCGCCGACGCGCGCCTGGCGGTCTTCTCCGTGGGGCTCTTGCTGGCGGGCTTCATCTACTGGACGAACTGGCCGGGATGGCTCTGGCTGATCGTGCCGCTCGTCCCTTTCATTGCTCTCGTGATCGTCCACGAGCCGATCCGTCGGCGGAGCCAGCGCGCGGGGCGGGCGGCGGATTTTTATTCCCGCGGCCTTGACCGCATGGAAGACCGCTGGGCTGGCACCGGGGTGAGCGGGTCAGGCTTCCTGGATCTGAATCATCCCTACGCCGCCGACCTGGACCTCTTCGGCGCGGGGTCGCTGTTCGAGCGGCTCTGCACGGCGCGCACGCGATCGGGCGAGGAGACGTTGGCGAGCTGGCTCTTGGCGCCGGCGTCGCCCGAGGACCTGCGCGAGCGGCACGAGGCCGTCGTCGAGCTGCGTCCTCGCCTTGACCTGCGTGAGGACCTGGAGCTCCTGGGCTCGGACGTCCGATCGGGCATCGATCCGGTTGCACTGGCCGACTGGGGCAAAACCCCTCGCGTCTTCCGGGGCATCGGCCCGCGGATTGTCGCGGCGATCCTGGCGCTCTGCGGCCTGGCCGCACTGATCGGCTGGGCCTTTTTCGAGACGGGGTTGCTGCCGCTCCTGGGAGTTGTGACCGTCGAGGGGCTCTTCGCCTGGTGGCTGGCTCGCCGGGTGCAGCGGGTGCTGGCGGCGCTCGACCGGAGGGGGCACGACCTGGTGCTCTTGGGCGAGCTGCTGGACCGGCTGGAGCGCGAGCCGTTCCAGTCGGCATTGCTCAAGCGGCTGCGTGAGCTGCTCGAGACCGAGGGCCGGCCCGCTTCGGAGCAGATCCGCCGCCTGGCCCGTCTGCTGCATCTGTTGGACACCCGCAAGAACCAGCTCTTCGCACCGTTCGCCGCCGTGCTCCTCTGGGGAACGCAGCTTGCGATGGCCATCGACGCCTGGCGCGGGGGCGAGGGCCCGGCCATCGCGCTCTGGCTGAAGGCGATCGGCGAATTCGAGGCCCTCTGCGCCCTGGCGGCCTACGCGGCCGAGAACCCGGCCGACCCGTTCCCCGAGATCGTCGAGGGCGCTGCCGAGCTGGCCGCGGAGGGCCTGGGACACCCGCTCATTCCCCTGGACAAGTGCGTGCGCAACGACGTGAGTCTGGGCGGAGACGTGCGTGCTCTCGTGGTCAGCGGGTCAAACATGTCGGGCAAGAGCACGCTGCTGCGCTCGGTGGGCGTCGCGGCCGTGATGGCGCTGGCCGGCCTGCCGGCGCGAGCGCGGCGACTGCGCCTCTCGCCCCTGGCCGTGGGGGCGACGCTCCGGGTTCAAGACTCGCTGCAAGCGGGCAAGTCGCGGTTCTACGCCGAGATCACCCGCGTGCGCCAGGTGGTCGACCTTTCCGCCGGGCCGCTGCCGCTCCTGTTCCTGTTCGACGAACTCTTTCACGGCACGAACTCGCACGACCGCCGGCTCGGCGCCGAGTCGGTCCTCCGCGGGCTCATCGACCGTGGGGCGATCGGCCTGACCACGACCCACGACCTGGCATTAGCCGAGATCGTCAGCGGCATCGGCCCTCAGGCGGTCAACGTGCACTTCGAGGATCGTTTTGAGAACGGCCAGATGCTCTTTGACTACACGATGCGCCCGGGGGTGGTCACCCATTCCAACGCGCTCGCGCTCATGCGGGCAGTGGGGCTGGAGGTGTGAGCCTGATGCACACACGGGTCGATTGATTCCCGCGGTCGTCTGGCTCAGTTAATACCAGGAGAACACTCCCGGGGTTCAGGCGCTGGACAACGCTTCGACCGTCCTCTACTCCATGGGCGAGCCGCAACCAGACGCTCTGCTGCGGATTCTCCCCGAATTCGGCGGTCGTACGCAAACGGAGCGGCGATTTGTTCGCGGTGTTCCCGAGCTGATCGTCGAGGTCTCGCACGCCAGGTCGCTTCGATGATCTCGGGTCCAAGTTCGACGACTACGAACGTGTCGGCGTCCTCGAATACATCGTCCGCGCGCTCGAGCCTGACGAAGTTCTCTGGTTCGCGCCGCGGCAGGGGCGGCTGGTCCAGCTTTCCCCAGGGCCAGACGGCCTCTTTCGCTCGGCCGTCTTCCCCGGTCTCTGGCTTGATCCGGCCGCTCTCCTCACTGGCGACACCAGGCGGCTGCGCGAGGTGCTCGACCTCGGCCTGGCGACCCCCGAGCACGCCGCCTTCGTGGCGAAGCTGGCCAGCGAGCGGACACAAGTCTTATCTCAACAAAGCACCACCGATTTTTAGCCGATGGCCGCCCGGCTCACCCATCCAGCTTCACCAGCCGGCCGGTGCTGTCGCCCAGGCGGTTGGTGGGGGCGCCGAAGCGGTCGAGCAGAGAGAGGTAAAGGTTGTTCAAGGGCTGAGGCGAGTACTTGATGTGCCGGCCCGGCTTGATGGTGCCGTTCCCCTTGCCCACGAGTAGCACGGGCAGATCGTCGTGGTTGTGCCGGTTGCCGTCGGAGATGCCGCTGCCGTAGACCAGCATCGTCGAGTCCAGGATCGAATGATCTCCCTCGCGGATGTTCCGAAGCTTGCCCAGAAGATAAGCGAAAAGCTCGATGTGGAAGCGATTGATCTTGGCCAGCTTCGCCTGCTTCTTGGGGTCGTTGCCGTGGTGCGAGAGGTCGTGATGGCCTTCGGGAACGCCGATCATCGGGTAAGGCCGGGTTGATCCCTCATTGGCGAACATGAACGTGCAGATGCGGGTCGTGTCGGTCTGGAAGGCCAGGGCGATCAGGTCGAACATGAGGTGGGCGTGCTCGGCGAAGTCCCTGGGGATGCCGGCTGGCCGGCTGGCGCCCTTGGGTAGGTCGGCGGCCAGAGTCTCGGTCCGGGCGATCCGCTGCTCGATCTCGCGGAGCGAGGTCAGGTACTCGTCGAGCTTGCGCCTGTCGGAGAGTCCCAGCCGGCCGCGGAGCTGCTGAGCGTCTTCGAGGGCGAAGTCGAGGATGCTCTTGCGAAACAGCGCGCGCTTCTGCTCGAGCGCGGCCGAGCCGGTCTTGCCCCGACCGGCAAAGAGGCGATCGAAGACGGCACGGGGGTTGATCTCCTTGGCCATCGGAGTCGTGGGCGAGCGCCAGGAGATGTTGGACGAATAGGCGCAGCTATAGCCCGAGTCGCAGTTGCCCGACTGCGCGCCACGCTCCAGCCCCAACTCCAGCGAAGGCAGTCTGGTCTGCCCGCCGAGCTTCTGGGCGGCGACCTGATCGATCGAGATTCCCACGTGGATGTTGGCCCCGTCGGTCTTGAGCGGATGGACTCCCGTCAAGAAGCAAGAGAGCGCGCGGGCGTGATCGCCGCCGCCATCGCCCAGGGCCTCGGAATTATGCTGGGCCAGTCCGGTCAGGACGAGCAGCTCATCGCGAAACGGCTTCAAGGGTTCGAGCGTGGGGGAAAGGGCAAAACCCGCGCCTGCCTCCTTGGGCCGCCAGGCGGCCATGTGCACGCCGTTGGGGACATAGAAGAAGGCCATCCGCTTGGCCCTGGGAGGTCCCCCACCGGCAGGCGTCGCCAGGTCCGACGCGGGGGCCATTGCCTCCAGCCAGGGGAGCGCGATTGTGGTTCCCATTCCTCGAAGAACCAGCCGGCGAGAGAACTTGCGTGCACGTGTCATCGGCGTCTCCTTGTTCTGGAGTGTCAACGTGGATCGTCCGCCTGTCAGCCTCGTCGTTTCAGGAACGGGTCACTCTTGACGATTTCGCGGAGCAGTCGGTCAAACCTGTACTGGCCGGCGGCCACCGCCTCGACGATCTTGTCGATCGTGCAGGCGTCGAAATCTTCCAGGCCGCGGCCCAGGGCGTAGGTGAGCAACTTCTCGGTCAAGCAGCGGGTGAATTCGCGCTCGCGGGTTTTGAGGATCGCCTTCAGCTCGGCAGGGCCGCGGAACGACTCGCCGCTGGGCAGTTTTCCCGTTGCATCGATGGGGAATGTGCCGTCCTTGTCGCGCCAGGCGCCGATGGCGTCGTAGTTTTCCAGTCCGAAGCCGGGAGGGTCCAGTCGGCTGTGGCAATTGGCGCAGCTCGGGTTCGCGCGATGCTGCACCATCCGCTGGCGGAGAGTCCCCGAGAGCACGGCCTTCTTGTCCTCGGCCAAGAGCGGGACATTGGGGGGAGGAGGAGGCGGCGGCGTGCCCAGGATCTGCTCCAGCACCCACTTCCCGCGCTTGACGGGCGAGGTCCGCGTGGCGTTGGAAGTCACGGTCAGCACGCTGGCCTGGGTGATCAGCCCGCCGCGCTGACCTCCCGAGAGCCGGACCTTGCGAAACGTATTTCCCCGGACGCCGGGGACGCCATAATGTTTGGCCAGCCGCTCGTTGAGATATGTGTAATCGCAGTCGATGAAGTCGAGGATGCTCTTGTTCTCATGCATCACCGCGGCGAAGAACTCCGCCGATTCCTGCCGCATCGCCTCGCGGAGCGGCTCATCGAAGGCCGGGAAAAGCGCCTTGTCCGGGCTGGTGGATTTGAGGATGCGAAGCTGGAGCCACTGGTCGGCGAAGTTCTCGACCAAGGCGCTGGCCTTGGGGTCGCGGATCATCCGACGGACCTGCCGGGTCAAGACCTCCTCGTCGTGCAGCTTGCCCGCGGCGGCCAGGCTGAATAGCTCGTCGTCGGGCATGCTGCTCCAGAGAAAATAGGAGAGCCGCGAGGCGACCTCGTAATCGTTGAGCGGAACGCCCAGGCCGTCGGCCTTCCCCTTGCTCCCTCGCGTTTTTCGCCGGCCCCGGTTCAGCTCGACGCGAAAGAGGAACTGGGGCGAGGTCAGAACCGCCTGCACCGCGAGCTGGATGCCTTGCTCGAACGAGCCGCCGTTCTCAACGACCAGATCGACCAGGCGGAGCAACTTGGCCACCTCGCCGCCGGTGACCGGCCGCCGGTAGGCGCGGGTGAGGAACTTCCTCATCACCTCCGCGGCGCACTCCTGATATTCCCCGGAATTCCTGGGCGTCCGGAAAATGATCCGGCGATGACTGGCTGGGAGTGAATTGCCAGGAACATGGAGTGGACCTGTCATGATCGCATGTTCGGCAATCGACTCGGCGGCGGCAAGGTACTTCTCCATGAGGATGGGCGGGATGGTCAGCACGTCACCGATGTTGTCGAAGCCGTAGCCGACGTCGTCGGAGGGGAAGTCATCAGCCGGTCGAAAATCGACCCCCACCAGGTCGCGGATCGTGTTGTTGTATTCGTTGCGGTTGAGCCGGCGAATCGTCACCCGACCGGGATCGATGTCGCGTCCGCAATCGGCCTGGACAAGCGCCGTGTCGATCCACTTGCTCAAGGATTCAATTTCCTGACGCGACGGCTGGGGACGGCCCTCCGGCGGCATCAGCATCCCTGCCACGTTCTCCTTGACTTTCGACCAGATTCGCCGGCCGGCCAGGGCCCTGGACTCGTCTTCCAGCGCCTCGAGGTTCAACCCTGCCTTGGGCTTTGATTTGCCATGACAACCGGTGCAGTGGGTCGTGAGGAACGGGCGAACCGACCTGGCGAAAAGCTCGGATGATCCCGCCGTCGATCGAGACTGGATGGCCCTCACCCCAGGTTTCTCAACAGCCCGGACCAAGGTCGTCTGGAGGACCAGGGCAAAGACTGGGAGGACGATCCAACAAACCCTATTGGTCACAGGCATGAATGATACCTCCATGGCAGGCGGAGCGATCAGAGGAACAATAATTCTACCGTGGTTTAACCTCGGCGGCGAGAGGCTCGAAGGTGTGCCGCCAGGGATTAATGATCCGCGGGATCTTGCCGCCCGACGGCGTCGTGACCAAGCTGTACAATGGAAATGCAAGGAAGATCCCGTTCAAGCTGCCCGAGGACAGCCCAGCATCGTGATTCCGACCCAGCATCGTGATCGCGGCCCAGCGCCCGTTGTCGTCACTTCGAGGAGACTCCCCCATGCGCACCGGTCCTCTTGCCACCGAGCAACTCATCGGTTACGAGCACGATGGGTTCTTGCTGGTGAAGTCGTTGTTCGCCACCGACGAGATCGGCCTCTTGCTCCGATCGGCCAGGGAGGACCGCGCGCTCGATCAGCACTCTTACGGGAGGGACGACGGTGAAGGAGGCCGCGTTCGCCTCTCGCTCTGGAACCACCCAGGCGAGGGGATTTACGGTATGTTCGCCCGCTGCCGCCGGATCGTGGACTCCTGCGAGCAGATCTTGGGTGACGAGGTCTATCACTACCATTCGAAGATGATTATGAAAGACGCCAAGGTCGGCGGCGCCTGGACCTGGCACCAGGATTACGGCTACTGGTACCAGAACGGCGTGCTCTTTCCCGACCTCGTGAGCGTGTTCATCGCGGTCGACCCCGCCACGAAGGAAAACGGCTGCCTTCAGGTGATCCAGGGTTCCCATCGGCTGGGCCGCATCGATCATATTCTCTCCGGCCAGCAGGCAGGCGCGGACATGGAGCGCGTGCAACACGTGCTCGAGCGCCTTCCCCTGGTGCACGTGGAGATGTGCCCCGGCGACGCCCTCTTCTTCCACCCCAACCTGCTGCACCGGTCGGACCGCAACACGTCAGACAAGCCGAGGTGGAGCATGATCTGCTGTTATAATGCGCGGCACAACGACCCCTACAAGGAAGCGCATCATCCGCGCTATACTCCGCTCGCCAAGGTGGACGACCGGATGATCCGCGAGGTGGGAATCAAGCGATTCGGCGATGACGCCAGCGACGTCGCCTGGCTCGATCCCGAGAGCGATGTGAGTGCTCGGTCGCTGGCCAGGGAAGCGAAACAGGAAGGGTGATCGCGCAGGGCTGGCCGCGATCCCATGCTTCAGCGGGAGTGAGTGATGCATGACGCCGATGTGATGACCGCCAGGGAGGACCGAACCCAAACCGCCAGGATCGTCGGGGCCCCGGTGACTCGTCGAACCGCCGTGGCCCCACGTGCGCCCTCCGGCGCCGGCCCCACCTGGAAGAGCCCCAAGGTCGTCACCTCGGCCGTCTCGGGTGTGCTGATCACGACGGGCTGGCTGATCCACTGGGCCGGCGGAGCTGTTTTTCCGTCCCAGGCCTGCGCGATCGCCGCCATCGTCGCCGGCGCCTTCTATTTCGGCCGCAAGGCGATCTCGGACCTGGTCACCCACCGTGAGATCGGCTTCTATTTCTTGATGAGTGCTGCCGCCATTGTCTCGGCCTTGATCGGCCACGCCCAGGAAGGGGGAATCCTCGTCTTCCTGACCTCCATCTCCGAGGCAGCCCAGGATTTCACCGAATGGAAAACGCGCTCGGCAATCAACGCCCTCATGAACCTGGCCCCCAAGACGGCCCTGGTCGAGCGCGGGGACCATGCCGAGGTAGTCCCGGTTGAAGAGGTGTCCGTTGATGATATCTTCATTGTCAAACCCGGTGAGGCGATCGCCACCGACGGCGTGGTCGTGGACGGGACGTCCGACGTGAACCAGGCGCCGATCACCGGCGAGAGCCAGCCCGTGACCAAGGAGCCGGGCGACCCCGTCTTCGCCGCGAGCATCAACGGACCGGCCGCGCTCAAGGTCCGGGCAACCAGGACGTTTGCCGACAACACCGTCGCGCGGATCATCCAGATGGTCGAGCAGGCCCAGGAGAAGAAAGGAACCAGCCAGCGGTTCATCGAAAAATTCGGCGCGCGCTACAGCCCGATCGTGGTCGTGTCGGCGATCGCGATCGCGGTGCTTCCTCCGTTTTGCGGCGGTGCCGACTGGATGACCTGGATCGTCCGCGCGACGGTGTTGATGGTGGCCGCGTCGCCCTGCGCGCTCATGATCTCGATCCCCATCACCCTGGTCGCCGCGCTCGGGACCGGCGCCAGGAAGGGAGTCTTGATCAAGGGGGGCGTTTTTCTGGAGCAGATGGCCGATATCAAGGTCGTCGCCTTCGACAAGACGGGAACGTTGACCTTCGGCGAGCCGGAGGTGACCGATCTGGTCGTGAATCCGGACCGGCCGTCCGAAGCGCCGGGGACGCCCGAGGAGTTGCTGGCTGTCGCCGCCGCGATCGAGCAGCACAGCGAGCATCCGCTGGGCAGGGCAATCGTCAGCCATGCCACCGGGCTCGGTCTGGAGCTGCGGAAGATCGACGACTTCCAGGCGGTTGTCGGCTCCGGGGCAAGGGCGCTGCTGGACGGCAACGCCGTTTTCGTGGCCCGCCCCGCCTTCTTCTGGACCAGCTTCGGTCACAGCATCGCGGCCCTCGACCCCGATCTGGAAGGGTGCCTGCTCCAGGGCAAAACGGTCGTGATGGTGGGCGACGAGAAGGGCGTCTGGGGGCTGGTCGCGCTTCGAGACCGAATCCGTCCGGTCGTGCGTCGAGTCGTCGGCGAACTGCGCGAACTGGGAGTCGAGCGGGTCGTCATGCTGACCGGCGATAATATCCGGACAGCACACAATATCGCCGCCCAGGCCAATGTCGACGAGGTCGCGTCGGACCTGAAGCCCGAGGATAAGGTCGAGCGCGTGCTCGAGCTTGCGCGACGATATGGTCCGGTGCTCATGGTCGGCGACGGCGTCAACGACGCTCCCGCCCTGGCCGCAGCCAACGTGGGCGTGGCGATGGGCGCGGCCGGAACCGACGTGGCGCTGGAAACCGCCGACGTCGCCCTCATGGCCGACGACCTGGAAAGGCTGGTCGACGCCCTCCGCCTGGCCCGCCGCAACCAGCAGGTCGTCCGCCAGAACCTCGCGCTCTCGACCATCGTCATCACGGCGCTGGTGATCGGCGCCTTGACCGGAGTTCTCTCGCTGACGACCGGAGTGATCGGCCACGAGATCAGCGAGTTCCTGGTCATCGCCAGCGGCCTGAGGATGCTCAAGGATTGAGGCCCACCGCCCACGGACGATCGTCATGGAGAGCGGCACGGTTCTTTCCGGGCACCATTGCCGAACCTGGGCCGGCTTTCTGAACGGGATTTTATCTTCGGCTCACGGTGGGTTTGGGTTTGCCGGTTATAATGTGCCTCACGACCTGGCCATGACCCTCGCAACGGGTCACGGGTCGAAGGGCCCAAGGTTTTTTCGCCGATTGAGGGGTGATCATGACTACGAGATCTGCGGTCGGATGTGTGACGCTGAGCGTCATTCTGGCGCTCTCGGGATTCCGCTCCGTCGCCTGGAGCCAGGAGTCGGAGGTTCCCCTGAACAAGGTGCCGCGCGCGGTGATGAACGCGGCCAAGGCCAAGTTCCCTGGGGCCAAGATCAAGGAAGCCGGGAAGGAGACCGAGGAGGGCAAGACGCTCTACGAGCTGGAAATGACCCACAAGGGCCAGAGGATGGATGTGAGCTTCCAGCCGGATGGCACACTCGTGGTGGTCGAAACGCGGGTCGCGCGGAAGGACCTGCCGGAAAAGGTTCTCGGCGCCGTCAAGGCGAAATATCCCCATGCCAAGATCGTTCTGGCCGAGTCGGTGCGGAAGGGCCCCAAGGTCTCCTCGAAGGTGGACTTCTATGAGCTTCACCTCACGGCCGCGAACAAGAAGATCGAGCTGGAGATCAGCCCCGCGGGCAAGATCCTGAACACCGAGGTCAAGAAGGCGGCGAAGGAAGAGGACGAGGAAGACGAAAAGGACTGACCGTCACCCGGTCGGCCGGCATTTCCCAGGCGGCACGGCGAACCGGACCGGTTCCTGCCGCCTCTTTTTTTGGACATTTCCCGCGGAGCACGGAAAAGGTACTGACTCATCTCGTACCCGTCGTGGGTTTCCTGGATGGAAACCAGAAGTGGAGCGCGGCGAAAATGGAAAGCAACCAGCCGGCGAGAGACAGGGCAGGCTGGAACATCTGGATGTCCATGTCGCTGACGTCGTTGTGAACTGTCTGCCAGAAGGGTGGCTGCCACGAAAGGACCATGAGGACAAAACCCAGCGTGCCCAGGGCAAAGGGCAGCCACCAGATGTGCTGCCAGAACCGCCGCGGCCTGACGACAAGGCGAATAGGTAAGCCCACCAGGAAACAGAGGAGAACGGCAACGCCTGCACAGAGAGCCCCGATGATCGGCTGGAAGATGATCGAGGGCAACCCATCGTAGACCGTCATGGCCATGGCGACCATGTAGTAGAACCACCCCACGAGAAATGCGACGGCAAGTTGCGAGACGATCATGGAATTGGGCCTAACGAACCGCTCAGTGGTACGTCGTGCGTGAATCCGATGTTTCCAGCAACCGCCGGGGCGGGGCGGACAGGGGCCATTCACCCTTCGAGATCATTTGAAGAAGCGTCGGATCCCTCCGTGGATTGGCCGCTCGCCATCAGATCGGTGGGAATCGATCCCCCTTCTGGATGGTGTAGCCATAGCATGTAGCACCGACGAAGGTCGTTCCCTCCAAGACCGAACCCTCGAAGTCCACCGCTTCGACCGACGCTCCGGTAAGATCAGCGCACCGGAAGCTTGCGCACTTGACGTTACACTCTCGGAAGCTCGTCCCCCGTAGGCTAGAGCGGTTTGCAGTCGGCTTGCGCACTCATTGAATATCGTAGGGTCCGC
>JBMFUH010000062.1:2457-14718 GCA_049966735.1 Isosphaeraceae bacterium | reverse complement strand
TCATACCTTCTCCCCACGGGACAAGGAAATCGTACCGCGCCCGTATGCAACTCAATGGTAAACCGCTCTAGAGCGGGTTACCCGCGCATTGCGCATGCTCCGCATCAGAGAAGCGCGGTCTTTTAGGCTGAGAAGCGAGTCCTGCCGGCAACGCGAGTGCAAACGCATCCAACAAGAAGACTCGTCGGTCACGGGGTTCAACGTGGTCATGAATTGCGGCGAGGTTACCGGGTAGACTGTGATGCACGTCCATATCCATCTGACCCCAGGCGGCGGGGCGACACAGCGAGACCCCGAGGCGGCATGCGTGTCATGTTACCAGACAGCATGGGGCATTAAGTGGGAAGCGGTGTCGGGGGATGTAAGATGGCGCTATCGGTTGGTGTCGATGTCCAGGGCGATGAATTGATCGTTGCCTTTCGGAGAGATGGACTATTCCTTCCTCCGTCAAGGATCGTAGTAACTGCCGCCGAGGCACTGGGGCACACTCACGAACATCTCAAGGTGCCCGATGAGCCGGTTGTTGTGGCTATCGATGCCCCACAGCACTACCTCAACGCCCCTCGTCGATGGCGTCTCAATAACGCAGGAGTATGGACCGCAACTAACCGCCCCTGTTGTGGGCGTCATTGCGAGATCATCGTCAGACGGATGAGGTTTGCGAACCCACAGTGGACGCCGCTTGCCAACTGTCCTATACCGTGGATCTCTCTCGGACAGCAGGTCTTCGTGGCTTTCCAGGCGGCTGGCCTCACCGCCATTGAGTGCTTCCCAACCGCCTCCTACACCAGACTCGGACAGATGGAGAACGAAATCCTCAACATCCCCGGTAGGAGGTTTGCACATAGTCGACTTGCGCATGACATCCTGGATGCGTGTGTAGCCGCCCTGACTGCCGACATGTTCCAGACGGGCAATGGTACCGAACTTGGAGGAGGCGATGGCTACGGGACAATCGTTGTCCCCGGCAACGTACAAGTGCCATTTCCGCCATTCCCCTGACCGCTAGCCTGGGCGGGTCGCCACCGCCTCCCGGCACCACCGGCTCTACCATGTCGCCATCCTTCTCGGGGTGAGCGCGAGCGCCTCACCCGATCCGGTGTACGTCGGCAACACGCTGACCTACACGATCACGGCGACGAACAACGGACCGTCCGACGAGCCCAACGCCATCGTCGCCGATGCGCTCGATCCCAACGTACATTACGTTTCGGCCACCTCTTCGGTGACGGGAGCCCTCATCGCGTTCGACAGCGCCACCGGCGTGGTGACGGCTAACCTGGGCGCGCTGGCGGCGAATACCAGCGCCACGGTGACCGTCACGGTCGCTCCGCTCTCCTCCGCAGCCGATCCACTCACGGGCACTGGCGCGGTCTCCAACACCGCCAGCTTCAAAGGCCAGAATTACCCGAACAGTACTCCGTCCCAGACCATCTCCACGACGGTGAACGCCTTGGCCGATCTGGCGATCACGAACCTGCAAGCGACCCCAATGCCGCTGGCCGGTCAGCCCCTGGTTTTCACGATCAAGGCCGTGAATAACGGTCCATCGGATGCCACGGGCGTGGTCCTGACCGATGATCTACCCAGCAACACGCAGGACTGGACTTACGTTTCGGCCACGACCGACGTCGGTGTGACGCCGACGCTTTCAGGCCACACGGTCACGGCGGACATCGGCACCCTGGCCGCGGGCGCCAAGGTGACGTTGACCATCACAGTGACCCCGACCGCGACTGCCGTGGTCGATTCGCCCCTTGCCGACACCGCCAAGATCAACGGCCTCCAGGATGATCCCAACCCCACCAACAACACCAGCACGATCAACAACCTCACGGTCAATCCGGCCGTCGACCTGGCGATCACCAAGTTCTCGGCCAGCCCGACGACCGTGCAGATCGGCGATGACCTGACCTACACGATCGACGTCACCAACAACGGTCCGTCGCCGGCGACGGGGGTCACGGTAACCAGTCCGCTGGGCGCCGGGGCAAGCTACGTGACCGGTTCGGGAACCGTCAGCCCCGCGGGGACGGCCAGCCTTCAGGGGTCGAACGTCATGGCCAACCTGCCCACGCTGGCCAGCGGGGCTTCGGCCACGATCACCTACACGGTGGTGCCCAGCCTGATCGAGACCTTGAACGCCTCAACCAGCGTGACGGCGACCGAGACCGATACAGTCCCCAGCAACAACTCGGCGGCCACAACGACCACAGTCGTGGACCGGGTCGGCACCATCGAGTTTAGCGCGGCCGGCTACACCGTGGACGAGAACGCCGGTACGGCCACGATCACCGTGAACCGAGTGGACGGTGCGCGCGGGATCGTCACGGTCGATTACACGACGGCGCCGATCAATGCGACGCCCGGCCTCGACTACACGCCGGTCTCGGGTACATTGACATTTCCCAACGGCGTGACTTCGGAAAAGATCGTGGTTCCCGTTCTGGACAATCCGTACGACAACCACAACGAGCTTGTCAGCGTTGCTCTGAGCAACGTCAAGACCACAGAGACCCTGGGGCAGGCACTGCTGGGAACGCCCAGGACGGCAACGTTGACCATCCAGGACATCGACCCCAATTACAACCCGCTGGTGGTGACGGGGGTGCAGTGGACCGGCACGACTCAGGACATCACGCAGATCTTCGTGACCTTCAGCAAGCCGCTCCTCACGACCACGGCGCTCAATCCGGCCAACTGGGCGCTGGTCAATGTTGGTGCGGATGGAAAGTATGGGACGCTGGACGACTCGGGCGTTACGATCAGCGAGTCGCTCTACCAGTCCTCCAGCCAGGTCGTGGCGTTGACCCCGTCTCAGCCCTTGCCGGCCAACCAGTTCTTCCATCTCTGGATCAACGGCGCAACACCTGGCGGCGTGGAGGACGTTGGCCGCAACATGCTGGCCGGAGACGGCAGTACTCCCAGCACACTGTACACCGCCATGCTGGCGCGGGGGACGAACCTCAAGTATGACACGCCGGTCGGCGATCAGGTAAGCCTCAAGCTCACCGGCGGCGGAGTCATCGACGACCTCTTGAGCGGCACCGGCCAGGGAGTGAAGCTCACGGTGGTGGGCGAGGTCCCCCATCGCTCGGTGCTCTCGGGCAGTGTCCGCAAGGTTCGAGGGGGAACCGGCCGAGCCTACCTGGGTTACACGATCTGGGGACTGGGCAACTTCGGTGATGTTCGGGTGAGAATGTATTCGCCCCCCTTCCAGATTGGCCTCTATCCGTTCTCACCCGGTTCGCCCGCGGCAACGAAGGTCGAATCGCTCGGTGCGGTCATCGCGGATCAGACAAGGTCCGCCAGGACCAAGGCGCGAGCCGCCGCCAAGCCCGCGGTGCGGCAGGTCGCGCCGAGCGTGGCCAGGCCGTTGAACCGGCCCTTCCACGCGTTCCATCGTTGAAACCCCAGCGTCAAGGTGGCGCCGGGCAGGCGCTCTTGCCCGGGGCTGGGCACGAGTTCGTTACCCGGCGTCCTCTCTCTCGAGCATCGGTGCGACATGGTCCGCGCTGTTGATTTCTATTAATGTGCGCTTAATAAGAGAACGCCGCAGCATCTCCAGGGTGTTGTGGTTGTGCTTCTTGATGAACTCCTCCAGACGCCGTTCGTCGTTCGGGCTCAGAACCGGAGTTGGACCGCCGCCGTGCGGCTTGGGGGCCAATGTGCGGTTCTGACGACGCAGCAGCAGTCGGGAGACGAACGAGAGGCTCACTTGGGAGATGCGGGCGATCTCTCGCTGTGGGAACTCGCCCTCGTCCACCGCCGCCGCGACTCGCTCCCGAAGATCCATCGACTACGGTGCCATCGCGGTCGCCTCCTATTCCATAGCCACTCCGTTTCCTTGTGTGTCTATCTATGTTATCTCTGTTCGCAACGCGTTCGTAAACCGCTCTAGGCGATGCCTGGACCTGTGGGGACTTCGGGTGAGCAATCAGCCGGGGTGAACCGGACCGCGAAGCGCTGACCCGCGAGGCTTCCTGACCCCGCAAAGCTTCGGGAGGGTTGATAGCGGAACAGCTTCTTCAGGGCCAGGATCGGACGCTCGACAAGATGCCAGGACAAGATGGCCAGGGCGATGCTGGCGCCAAGTTTGCACAGTTCCACGATCGGATTGTCGGGCCATCCATAGTGCAAGGCGAGATTTTCCCATACTTTAATTATAATATGATGATATACATATAATCCATAGCTAATGGTGCCGAGATACATCAATGCGGGGTTGCGCAGCCAGGAAAGTTGAGCACAACCCGAATGCAGCACGATCGCGCCCGTCGTGGCGAAGAGCACGAGGTTGACCCACAGCATCTTGAGGCTATGGGTCATTCTCGGTGACACCGTCCCGGGCCAGAACGCATTCAACTGCCCGGCGGAGAGGAGCGCGAGCAGAACCGCGCCGGGTGCAACGAGCGAGAAGATCACGAAACGGGTCCGCCCCCGCGACGAGACTTGCGGCGTTCGGGTCGGATCGCCAATCAGGGCCGCGAGCAGTCCGCCCAGTGCCAGTCCGTCGCAACGCGTGATGAGAACGAACTCACTCACGCCCCAGGCACGCGTCGACACCGCCGTGCCGACCATGATGAAGACCATGGCATGCAGCCCTCGACGGCCCGCGAGCCAGATGATGACAGGCCAGAGAATGTAGAATTGCTCCTCAATCGCCAGGCTCCACGTATGGCGGAACGCGACAGGGAAGGTCGGCTCGCGACCCATCCAGCTATGGACTGCCTCCTGGGTGTAGGTGAGGTAGTACGGCAGATCCGCGAGGTTGCCGGGAGTGGGAAGCCATCCATTGATCAGCACCACGGCCGCAAGGGCAAGGTAATAGACAGGCCAGATCCGCAGCCCTCTGCGCGCATAGAAGGAAAGCAGAAAGCCATCCGTCTGAACATTGCTGAGAATGATCGTGGTAATCAGGTAACCCGAGAGGACGAAGAAGAGATCGACTGCAAATCCAAAGACACTGACTGACGGCAGCCGGAGGTGGAAGAGAACGATGGCCAGGGCGGCCAGCCCGCGAATTGAATCCAGTTCTTTGATCCGTTGCATCGTCACACTCCTTGTGTCGGTCGATCTTCGCTTCCGATCTGCTCGAGTTGCTTGCCCCAAGTGGCTTCCCGAGTCAAGTTCATGGCCACGGATTCTTTCATCGTGAAACGGGCACCTGGCGGTTTCGCGGAACACCGCGGGCGAGGTGGGTCTCGGAGCCATCGTCCATGATCTGGATCTCCTGGAGTGCAGCCATGCTAGGACGCCAGAGGCGGGCGTCATTCTGACAAATGCAGCCGGACTCGTACAGATTGATCTCGCAAATAGATAATCGAACCGTTCCAAGCCCTTTCTCAGATATACTCTTCGAACAGCTCGGGGCTGGGCCGGGGAATCACCACCTGAGAAACGAGCATTCCCCGATCGCGGACTGGCTTGACCCCCGCCTGGATCCCCGCGCGGACGTCGGCCACGCTGCCGGTCATGAGCAGGAGTCCCTTGCCGCCCAGGGCCATGGCCACGTGAATCCGAAACACGGTCACGTTGGCCGCCTTGGCGGCGGCATCGGCCGCGGCCAGCACGCTGGTGCCGCTGAAGGATTCGATGACCCCCAGCGCTCCCACGTCCTCGGGCTTGAGTACCACCGACTGCCCCAGCGCGGGGAAGATTGAATCGTGTGCATTGGCAATGATCATGTGGTCAATCACGGCCTCATCGGCCTTCTGAAGCCCCGAGCGCACCGCCGACTGGACGTCGCTCACCGAGCCGCCGATGACCACGAGGTACTTGCCCGAGCAGATGGTTCTGGCGATGAGCAGCTCCACGGACGCGGCCTTGAGCATTTCGTCCTGAGCTTCGATCCCCAGGCCGATGCAGGAGAACTCGAGAGCGCCGATCGATCGCGGAAGAGGCATGGGAACACCTTCAATCAAGACGGATTACTGGATCCAGACCACCCCGTCGCTCACGGCCGACACCCTGCCGGCGATCGAGGCGTGCACGGGAACACCCAGCGCCTTTCGGCCATCGCGAACCGGAGGACGGCCGACGACCTGGCCCTTCGAGACGGAATCACCCACCTGGACCGTGGGCAAGCAGACCTCGCCGATGTGTTGCTTGAGCCGAATGCCGACCGTCCGCGTCGACAGCAAGCCGGGCACGAGCGGGCCGACGTTGCGGAACCCGGTCAGTCCCAGCTTCTGCATGAGTCGCTGCATTGGCGCCTTGCGGTTGTCCATGTGGAGCTGGGGCCGACGGGGATTGAAGGGCGGGTCCTCCCAGCGTTTCTTTTCTGATGCCAGCCGCCGCTTGTTCTGAACGCAAACGTTCTTGGGATCGAGATCTTCGGGACACGAGTACAGGCTGCACAGATTACACTCGCAGCAGAACGAGGTGCCGATCACGTTGGCCTCGCCCACCAGATTGAAGCCCAGGCTGCGCATCGCCTTGTGCGGCTCGATCGGGTGGCCCAAAAGCCAGCGCGGGCAGAGTTCGGTACAGAAGCTGCACTGGTCGCAGGCGCTGCGGCCGATCCGGGCGATCTGGTGCCAGTCTTGCCGCCGCCGCCGGACGACGACATGATCTTCGGGAAGGACGACCACGCCGCCCGTCGTCCTGTCGACGAGGGCGTCATGACTGTCTTCCAGTCGGCCCATCATCACGCCGCCAACCACGTAGCAGGCATCAGGGACCGTCGATCCGCCGGCGGCCTCCACGCACTGGGCCAGCGTCACTCCGATCGGCACGCGCAGGGTCACGGGTTCGGCCACCGCGCCGGCGATCGTGAGGAACTTCTCGATGACCGGCTGCTCGCCCGCCCGTGCGACGTTGAGAGCGGTCTCGACGTTGATCACCACCGCGCCGACGTGCAGAGGAATGCCTCCCGGCGGAATCACCCGGCCCAGCACGTCGTAGACCAAGATGAACTCATCGCCGGCCGGGTACGAGTCGCGCAGCAGGGCGATCTCGACGTTCCGCGGAAGCTGGGGCCGCAGCGCATTGATCACATCGTGATATTTTTCCTTGATACCGATCCAGCCAGCCGAGGCGCCCACCAGCCGCATCGCGATATCGAGGCCCGCCAGTACCGACTCGCTGTACGCGTGCAGCAGTTCCTTGTCCTTGTGCAGCAAGGGCTCGCACTCGGCAGCGTTGATCAAGACGCTGTCGGCTTTCCCCGAGAGTTTGACATGCGTCGGGAACCCGGCTCCGCCGGCCCCAACGACTCCGGCTTCGGCAATTGCCTCGAGACCAACCTGTGCGCCCGCCATGATTCCTCCGTACTGACTGCCCCGGATCGCTGACCTGGGCTCCGGGAGATGAGCGGAATTATACCGTTTCCATGGTTCTGCCGCGATGCCAGGTTTCCTGCCCCCAGTGCCCACCCCGCTCATCCGCGGCCGGCCAGCGTCACGATCATTGAAGCTCAAGGAACCCGCAGCAGGTCGTTCCAGTCGCGCAGGTCGGGTTCGAGGATTCGCTCGCCCATCGCTTCCAACCGGTCGATGTCCTGGATCGCCTCGATGGCGGCGATGGTGCGAGCATCGGCTTGCCCGAATCGCTTGGTCCCGAGGCGAAGCAACATCCGCTGCTCCCCCGCGACGCGGCCTTCCTGCCGACCTTCCTGCCGACCTTCCTGTCGGCCCTCTCGCAAGATCGCCTGATAAGTCGTCGATTCCCGCATGCCTTGTATCCCTCCCAGCAGTTCAGTCACCAGTTCATCCGGATAGCGCAAGCCCATCAAGAGGTAGGTGGCGGTCCAGAGCTTGGCGGCCCGAGGCCGGGGCACGCTGTTGATCCGATCGGCCATCCGCTGCACCAGCCCAGGTAGGGCCGCCGCCGACACATCGGCCAGCGACGCCAAAGGCACCAGGCCAACGCCCGCGCTCAAGTACGGTTTGGGATCTTCTTTCCAGAGCCGCACCACCCGGTAATTATACCGATTGGACAGCCAGCCGTCGGGGAGCTGGCGGTCGTAGACCCCGGTCAGATGCGGTGAATTGGCCTCCTTGCACAGCAGGATGAGCACCGTGAGCACTGGCAGGTTATGGCGATAGTCCAGCGCCACCTGGCGATACCAGAGCGTGCGGGCCAGATCGGTCTGGTGGTAGGACTGAAGTTCGATGTTGAGCAGGTAGGGATCGTGGCCGCCGCCCCTGAGTACCTTGTCGGCCGCCGCGCTCAGGGTGGTGATGTCCGAGTCGATCACCTCCACCGGCCCGGCCAAGCCGATCCCGAATCGTTCCCCCCCACGCGGCAGGGTCGTCCCAGACCAGCTCCTTGGCCGAGACATCGAACGGATTGAACTCCACGTCGCGGCTCCGATTGTGGGACGGCCGACGGGGATGGCCGGAAGCAATCCTTGCAGCTTCGGTAGCTCCAACCCAGACACGGCCGACCCACCGTAACGGACTTCGGGACGATCCTCAAGACGCGGGAGCCCCGAAGGGGAAATTGCGATGACCGGACGCAGAACAGGGAGCTTATGTAAGTGCCGGGGTGTCGTTCTGTCTTCCCGTGGGCATTGTCGTACTACTTGCAAACGCGCGGGTCTTTCTCCAGACTGTCCAGCGTGCGATCGTGAATCGCAACGTTCCCTTTGCCCTTTGCCCAAGGGCAGCCTGAAAAGGCACGTCGCCGAACGAACTGCACTGATATGATTGAGCCACTTTATGTAGATGAACGGATTGAGACACAAGAATGTGCCCGTACAGGCCACGCCTTGGCTCGTTGGCTCAAAAGGCTCTTTCCCGCATTGGCCTATCACGGCCCGCCTCGCGCAAGAAGATCGATCGAGTCGCAGTTACTTAAGCGGCCTGCTTTCTCACCGGAATTGTGGAGCGAGTATGGGCCACCAGCGGAAATCGCGGCGATACTGGAGATCATTCGGAAAGAACTGGCCCTACCCAATCCCAACTTCATCCCGGATGACCCTGTGATGCTGCCGATGGGCTGTGGCTACGACATCGACGACGTTTACGCGCTCTTGGAGCTTGAGGAGAGATGCGCCGTCAAGTATAAGGACGAAGAAGTCGAACGAATCAGGAAAGAGGAATGGACGCTGGGGCGATTCGTCAAAGATTTGCTGGCTCGGCGCGCGGGCACCACTGCTGGCTGATTTGGCAATGCTACCCCTTTGCGATTCCCCCTTGCCGCGCGCCAGGATGACCCGAAAGTGAGTGACATTGCCGTGCATTCGGACGTGCAAACCCTGATCAGCGAGTCAGAGATCCAGCAGCGCGTGCAAGAACTCGGCCGGTGGATCGAGACCGACTATCGCGGCAGGCCGCTGACCATCGTGGCGGTCTTGACCGGTAGCCTGATCATGCTCGCCGATCTCGTCCGGCGGATCGGCATCCCCCACCGGATCGCCCTCGTGCAGGCCAGCAGCTACCGCGGAGCAACCACGACGGCCACGACCCTGGTGATCAACGAGTCGTTCGCTCCCGACGTGGCAGGCCGCGACGTGCTGCTCTTGGATGACATCCTCGACACCGGGTCGACCCTCACCGCGCTTGTCCGGCACTTATCCGATCGCGGCGCGCGGAGTGTTCGAACCGCGGTGCTCTTGCGCAAGATCGGCCGCCAGGAAGTGCCCATCGAGCCGGATTACTGCGGATTCACGATCCCCAACGTCTTCGTGGTGGGCTACGGCCTCGACTTCAACGACGACTACAGGCATCTGCCCTATGTGGGGGTGCTCAACGAGCAAGAAGCCAGCAGTGGGCAGTGAGCAGTGGGTAGTCAGTAGTGGGCAGTGAGCCCCATCCAGAACCTCGCGAAGCGCTAACGCCAATCTCTTTCCACCTGTGAATCCACATCCAAGACTAGCCCTGGTGACCCGGCGCTATCCTCCGCTGATCGGCGGGGCCGAGAGGGTCTTGAGCTACCTGGCCGAGGCCCTGGCCCTTGAAGGCGCCCAAGTGACCGTGCTCACCTCGCGCGCCCCAGGCGCCGAGACACTTCCATTGCGTGAAGATATGATGATCTCATATGAATCAGAGGAGGAAGGACGCCTGACGATCGTTCGCCTGGCGACCTCGCGCCTCCGCTTCCTGGGCACCTGGCTCTACATGCGGAACCTGAAGCGGTGGTTCGCCAAGCACACGATCGATCTGGCCTACGTCTCGATGCTCAAGCACGATGCCTATGTCGCGGTGGGGGCCGGGCAAAAGTGGGGCTTCCCGGTCGTGCTTCGTCCCGAAGGGGCAGGCGCCACCGGCGACCTGGCCTGGCAAAGTTGGGGTCGATTCGGCCGCGAGATCGGCAGGCGTTGCCGCCAGGCCGATGCCTTCGTGGCGATCTCGAGGGAGATCGAGAGGGAACTCCGTGAGGCGGGCTACGCGGAGGAGAAGATCCAATCGTTGCCCAACGGCGTTCCGGTTCCCGCGACCGCCTGGCAGCGCAGGCCGGACTGGCGGCAGACGCCGCGCGCGGTCTTTGTAGGACGGCTCGCCCCCGAAAAGAACCTGCCGACGCTCCTTCGCGCCTGGCCCATCGTGCGCCAGGTTCATCCGCGAGCCCGGTTGATCCTGGCCGGCGAGGGCCCCGAGCGGCCCGGCCTGGAAGAGTTGGCCCGATCACTTGGTCTCAGTCTGGGGCCAAATCAAGCGGTCGAACTGCCCGGCGCCGTGGCGGACGTGACCTCGCTCCTGCGAGATGCCGACCTCTTCGTGCTTCCTTCGATCGAGGAGGGGATGAGTATCGCCTTGCTGGAAGCCATGGCATTGGGAATTCCGCTGGTTGCATCGTCGATCGCGGGCAATCGCCGCCTGGTCAGCGACTTCAAACACGGACGCCTGGCGACGGCGAACGATTCCCAGGCCCTGGCGCGGGTGATTATCGAGCAGTGGGACAATTTCGATCGGGCTTTTCACATGAGCCGCGCGGCGCGTGGCCGGGTGGAGAACGAGTTCTCGATCAGGGCGGTCGCGCGGAGGCACTTGCGGTTGTTCAGTGAGCTGACCCAGCGAGCAAGCCCATCCAGCGCCCATGCGAGACCTGACCCGTAGTTGCGTCGAAACGATACCTGGGTAGGTTCATCCAGGATAACGCTGCCCTTGTCAGGAAAGGTAGCAAGGTCTGGTTTTGCCCCATCGATGTTGATTTAGCTGTCAGGACTGAATTCGTGCTCAATGTTTTGCAGTTGATTCCCACGCTCGATCGCTCGGGCGCCGAGAAGCAGATGGTGCTGCTGGCCACGGGGTTGCCGCGCGACCGGTTCCGCGTCGAGGTGGCGGCCTTGACCCGGCTGGGACCGCTCCAGGCCGAGCTGGAAGCGGCAGAGGTTCCCGTCACGGCGCTGGGCAAGCGGTGGAAGCTTGATCCGCTAGCGCTTTCCCGGCTCGTCCGCTTCCTCAAGGCGAGGCGATTTGACGTCGTTCAGTCCTGGATCTTCGCGGCCAACACGTATGGGCGGGTTGCGGCTCACCTGGCCGGGGTGCCGATCGTGATCACCACCGAGATGGCCGTCGACCTGTGGAAGGGGAAGACCGAGCGGTTCATCGACCGTCGGCTGGCGACGTGGTGCGACAGGCTGGTGGGAAACTCCAACGCGGTCGTGGACTACTATCGAACGCTCGGCGTGCCCGACGACAGACTAACGATGATTTACTCGGGAATCGCCGACGAAGAGCCTCCATGGGTCGACCGCGCGGCCATTCGAGCGGAATTCGGCTTTGCTCCCGAGGCCCCGCTGGTCTTCTTCGCCGGCCGGCTGGCCGAGCAGAAGCGAGTCAACGACCTGCTCAAGGCGCTCGACCTGCTCCAGCACGTTCAGCCAGACTTGCGCGCCCTGATCGCCGGCGACGGGCCGCTCCGCTCGCAACTCGAAGAGAACGCCCGGCTCTATCACCTCGTGGAACGCGTCCGGTTCCTGGGCCACCGTGAAGATGTTCCCCGGCTGCTGACCGCGGCCGACGTCGTGGTTCTGCCGAGCGCCTACGAGGGACTGCCCAACCTGGTTCTCGAGGCCATGCGGTTCCGCAAGCCCGTCGTCGCGACGGCCGCGCCCGGCACCACCGAGGTCGTGGTCGACGGCCAGACCGGAACGCTTGTCCCCGTCGGTAGTCCTCAAGTCCTGGCGCGGGCCATCCGCGACATCGTCCGCGACCCCGAATTGGCCCGGCGGCTGGGCGAGGCAGGACGAGAGCGCGCCGGGCGCGAGTTTCCCGCGCGAGCGATGATCGACCGGTTCGCCAGCCTTTACGAAGAACTGGCCCGGCAAAAGGGCCTGCTCGCGTGAGCCGGGTCCAGACGCGCTGGGATCAC
>JBMFUH010000062.1:0-2447 GCA_049966735.1 Isosphaeraceae bacterium | reverse complement strand
CTTTGTGACCTCAAACGAGTTGCCCGGTTGCAGGACCACGGGCGTCGTGGTGGTCTCCCGCTGGACCCGGGCGGCCCAGGCGGCGGCATCTTGAGTGATTGGCGGGAATGTACTGTAGTGAATCGGGATGACGAACCGCGGCTTGAGCAGCTTCACGGCGCGCAGGGCGTCATCCGGGCCCATCGTGTAGTAGTCGCCGATCGGCAGCAAGGCCAGGTCGATTCCTTCCTCGCCGATCAAGGCCATGTCGCCGAAGAGCCCCGTGTCGGCCGCGTCGTAGATCTTGATGCCGTCCGGGCAGGTGACCAGGAGGCCGCAGGGGTTGCCGCCGTTGCTGCCGTCGGGAAGCACGGAACCGTGGAATGCCAAGGTCAGCTTGACCCTGATCCCATTGTCAAAGGTATATCCGCCGCCGTGCTGGAGGCCGTGAACCTTGGTCAGGCCGCGGGGAGCTTGCTGCAGCCATGTGCTGATCTCGTAGTTCGAGAGCACCGTCGCGCCGGTGCGCTGGGCGATGGCCACGGCATCGCCCACATGGTCGCCATGACCGTGCGAGATCAGGATCAACTCGGCCGCGACCTCCTCGGCCTTGGCGGCCGCCTTGGGGTTGCCGGTGAGAAATGGGTCGATCAGCACCTTGTGTCCGCTCGTGTCGATCAGCAGGCAAGAATGTCCAAGCCATTGAACTTTTGTTGACATGAAAGCCTCTCCCCTCATCTGAGAACTCGCGGCGGCATGACTCGGCAGCCTTCTCGATCACTCGATCATCCCCCACGCCCAGAACCCTGACAACCCGTTTCCCCAGGTCAAACCGTGGTCGGGCAGACTGCACCGCGGAGATTTCCCAGAATAATCTTGACATCCGTACATTATGGAGGCTAGACTATGAGGAAGAAATGGTTTGGGCCGCCAGCAGGCGGTCGACGTCCGGGTGAACGAGCCTGGCGGCCCTGATCGGGCCTGGAGCACGATGAATGACCCATTGTTCGCCGATCTGGAACTGGCCCGGCGCGTGGAGGCAGCCTGGGATTTCCTGGGCGTTGCCAACGCGCGCGAACTGAGCAAGCTTGCGCCGGAATCGCGGGCTGATGCGCTCGCGGTGGGTGGCGGCCACGCGGTCTTTCTCGGGACCGGGTCGCCCCTCTCCCAGGCGCAAGGGCTGGGATTGGATGGCCAGGTCTCCCCGCACGATCTGGAGAGGCTGGAGCAGTTCTTCCATGACCGCCACACTCAGCCTCGGATCGAGGTGTGCTCGATGGCAGACCCCTCGCTCTTAGTCGAGCTCAGCTTGCGTGGTTACCTGATCGCGGAGCAGACGCATTCTCTGGTTCGCCAGGTCAGGGGCAGGTCGTTGCCGCGCACCTGGGGGGCGCAAGCAGAAGAATCGGCCGGCGTGTCGATTGTCCAGGTTCAGCGCGAGGGGCTGGAGCGGTGGGTCGATGTGGTGCTGGATTGCTTCTTTCAGCCGCCGGCCACCATCCCACCCTTGCTGCGAGAGGGGGCCATCGCGATGGGAAGAGTTCCCGGAAACACGGCATGGTTGGCCCTCGTGGACGGCCAGCCGGCCGGCGGCGGCTCGCTGATGATCCATGATGGCTTGGCCTTGATCAGTGGCGACGGCACGTTGCCCGGCTTCCGCCTGCGCGGGGTCCAGACTGCCTTGCTCCGAGCACGCCTGGCCCACGCTCTTGTGGCCGGCTGCGACCTGGCAACGATCTGCACTCAACCTGGCAGCGGTTCCCAGCGCAATGCCGAGCGAACGGGATTTCAGGTGGTGTACGCCCGCACGACGATGGTCCAGAACACCCCTGGAGATCGCTAGCTGGTCTCAGCGGAGGGGAAGAAGCAGGGAACCAGCGTTGCTAATGAATCCGGATTCCCATGCCCTCCAGCAGCGACGACATGGACTGCTGATTCGTCTCTCTCTCGTTGAGCCTTCGTCGCAGTTCGGCGATTTCCCGGCGGGCGGTTTCGAGCTCGGCCTCGCGTGTGGGTTGCGACGCGCCCAGCCTGAGAATCTCGGCCCGCAATTGCTCCGCAAGCTGGGCGTTCTGAGCGGCCCGGGCCTGGACTTCCGCAAGCTCTTCGGCGTGACGCGATCGTTCCGCCTGAGTGAGCGTCTCGAACTCGTCCCTGAGCCTGGCGCGCTCTGACTCCAGCGCATCGTCGATCTCCGTCGCCTCTTGCTCATGGGCGGCGAGCAATTCCTCAACCCGCCTCTGCACCTCTGCCCGCTGAGCGGTCGCGGAGGCAAGCTGCTCACGGAGCCGGTTGATCTCCTCCTGATGCTCGACCAGTTCGCTGCGGTGCCCCGTGCCGACCACCTTGCGCCAGAGATTTCGAAGGCGGCCGCCGATTCCCGGAGCAGTCGTCTGGGCGGGTGATGCGGAATCTCTCGAATAAACGATCCGCACTGGGGATTGGGGCGCGGCCTTCGTCTGCAAGGC
>JBMFUH010000061.1:0-14788 GCA_049966735.1 Isosphaeraceae bacterium | reverse complement strand
GCCCGAGGGGAAATTCCCGTAAAACTCGCCGTCCAGCGCATTGCCGGCGATGTCGCGGATGCCGGTGAGGTTACTCGGGCTGACGGAGCGCACCGTGAAGTAGTAATGCCCGCCGCGCAGTTCTTTCCCGCCGTTGAACTGGAGCGTGACAAGCTGCGTTCCCGTGAGCGTGCCGGGAGTCACGATGATGGATGTCACCAGATAGGCGTTCGGACCGTGCTGATCGTACTTCATCAAGGAGTAATTGTTGGCATCCATCAGTGATCCAACATTCAGTCCCACGCCGGCATTGTTCTGACCGCCGTAGTCCTGAATTCCAACCAAGATTTGACCGCTCAACCGGTTGAAGGAGACACTGGTCACCCTGGGACCCACGGTGTCGATGACCAGAGGGGAAACAAGCGTCGTCATGCTGCTGGTCGTGTTGCCGGCTGAATCGACGGCGACGGCCATGATCGTGTAGCTGCCGTCGGCGAGCGCCTGGTTGGACGTGATGCTCCAAGCGTCGTTGGCGTTGGAAACACCCTGGCCGATGACGACCGGCGTGGAGCTGCCCATCGCCTGGGCATAGAGCGTCACCGTGGCGTTGGGCTCGCTGGTCGTGCCGATGAAGTTCGGCTGGACGACGTTGGTGATGTTGTCAAAGTTTGACGCGCCGGAATCGCTGGCCGGATTGAGCTGGCCGGTGACCGCCAGCGGTACGTCGGCGACGTCCGCGGTGTTGGTGATCGCCAGGGTCAATCCGTTTTGATCGTGGATGTTGACGGTGATGGAGTAATGGCCCGTGCCGCCGTTCACGCCGGCGTCGGCATAGGTATGCGTGCCGCTGACGAGGAAGGCGGTTCCGGGCCCGCCCGGTTGAGAAACCGTGCCCGCCGAGGCAGGCGTGCCATCGCCCCAGTCGATCGTCACGTAGTTATACTGACCGGATGTGGATGCTGAGTTGCCGTTGGTGAACGAAGCCACCGGGCCGGAGAAGGAATGGCCTTCGGTCGTGGAGACTGTTGGCTGCGTGGCGGATGCAGTCAGGCCAGCGACGGTCGCGGTGCCATTGGGTGAGAACGAAATCGACCCGAGGAGCCCCTGAGTCTGGGCGCTGATTCCGGCGGTGAAGTAGAGCGTGCCGACGGCGCCCCCCTTGCCACCGTTGCCCTGGATGAAGCTCCACAAACCGGCGTTGGCGATCGTCCCGTTCGGCGTGCTCAACGTGCCCACGAGAGTGCCCGGCGTACCCGGCGTGGTGGGGAGGCTGATCACGCTGATCGTCCCGTTGGGAAGAGTGGCCGTCGCGTCACCGAAGTTGCCCACCAGCAGGTCGCCGGCGAACGTGCCAAAACCGGCTGGGGCGATGGCCATCCCCCAGGGGCCTTTGACATTGGTGCCCGCCGTGTCGGTGTAGATCCGGTTGATGAAGTTGCCGCTGGTGTCGAACTCGTCGATGTAGCCGCCGCCCGTGGTCACGATTCCCGACGGCTGGACATAGGCGACGTAGAGGTTGCCGTTCAAGAGGGCGATGTTGTAAGGGCGGTAGCCCGCGACGGCGTTGGGATCGGCGAACTTGCCGGCAAACGTGGTGCTGGAGACGTTGGTGAAGGAGGGGTCAAAGACGTCGATGCCATTGGCGCCGGTGGTCCCCGTGATGTCGGCGGCGAAGAGGTGGAAGCCGGTACTGTCGCTGGCCTGCGCCAGTCCGGTGAAGGATGCGCCGGAGACGGTCGCGGCGACCACGGCCGAGCCCGCGCCGCCGGTGGATCCCGGGTTCCAGCCGTCGATGGTGCCAGCGAGCGTGGCGAAGAGGAAGAGGGAGGGGACCGTACCACTCGCCGCTGGGATGTTGAAGTCGGTCGTCGTGGTGTCGGCGTTGAAGACCTGCCCGGTCGGGCCGGAGGGGGTGCCGGACGGTGGGACCGTCACGACAAGCGCCTGGGTGATCGGACTGCCGTTGGGATTGTAGAGAGTCAACAGCCCCTTGCCCTGGTCCGAGACCCAGATCGGAGTACCGGCCGGGTTCGTGGGAGTCGTGCCGGAGGATGTTCCCCATGGGTTGATCAGGTTCGGATCGATCACGCCGGCCATGCCCGCGACACTTGAGACCAGGTTGGTCTGATTGAATGCGTTCGTGGCGTACAGCGTTCCGTTTGAGTCCCGGATCGTGACGGTGACCGGAAACGAGCCGTTCTGAGCGTACGTGTGGGTGCCGCTCACGTGGAAAACCTGCGCTGCGTCTTCGGTGACCGTGCCGGGCGTGGCGGAACTGCCGTCTCCCCAGTTGATCGTCGCGGTGAAGTCCGAGGCGACAGCGGTTGCGTCCGTGTCCTGGAAGGTGGCGACATCCTGAGTCGTCGATGCGTTCTGGACGGCGGAGATTGCCAGTGCGGTCAAGTCCCGCACGTTGTTCAGGGCCAGCGAGAGGAGCGTGCGATCCTCCAGGATCTCGAGCGAGGGCCCTGATCGACAGAGGGAGGCAGTCCTGCCGCGGCCCTTGATCGTGCGCGGCGAGGAGAACCCGAAACGGTGCACGGCGAACGGAGAGAAGCGAATCATGGAAGCAACTCCCGACTGATGAGGACAACGAAGGGTAATGGTACGAAAACGTACAGCCGACCGGACCTACGCAATTGTTGTTCTTTATGCATACTCTCTAGTCAAACAGGATTGTAATACCAACGATACCCACCAGAACAGCGCATACTAAACGGTTAACGCATTTTATGAAATGGTTGACTCCATGCATCTTATGCCGTGCCAAGGGCGTTTGCTAGTTGAGGACGCGTTGACTCGATGTCCGTCCCATGCTAGGCTGATGTCACACAATTCGATCGGCGAGGGTCGGGCTCGTCGACATGCCGGGGCGTATTCACTGTCGCGGGCAGAGAGCAATCCATGTCGCAAAGGGTCGTCTGCACGGGTTGTGGTCGGGTCTACGATCTCGACGATTCGTTTTGCGGCAAGAAAGTTCGCTGCAAGACATGTGGAGCTGTCGCACGAGTTCCGGGCGCGCCTCCGGCGAGCAGTTCGTCGCCCCCGCCGCTTTCCGCGAACGACCTCTACGGCCTGGATGAAGGTCCGGTCGTCGCTCCCGCGTCGCCCAAGAGAGATGCGGCGGCGCCAGTGGATGAGGACTTGCCGCGTTTGCCGAGAGCGGTCAAGAGGTCGGACAGGAAGAAACAGTCGAGTTCGTCCTTCCGCTTCAACGACCTGCTCTCGGATTCCCTCTTCAAACGAGGGGCCCAGTTTTTCATCGGTGGGCTGGTGATTTTCATCATGCCCTTTTTCGGTCTGGTCCTCGCGCCCAGGTTCAGCCGCCAGGGACTGCCCCCGGCCGTGCAGCAGGCCCTTGGCCTGGTCTCGATGTTGATCGGCCTGGGGATGCTCATCGTCGGAACCATCCGGGCAGTCCCCGGCGCGACGGCCCGGCTTCTGGTCGGCAGCGTCGTGGGCATGGTCTTGGTGGGTGTCATCATCGCCGTGGCGAACATGGACCGGTCAAAACTATCCGACGTCAAAGCCCTGGTCGACTCCGGTGCGGAGCAGCCGGCGGGGGCGCCCGGGCCGGCCCCCTCCGGGCCGCTACTCTCCGGGCTAGGTGCACCCCCTCCTGCCCCTCCGCCACAGTTCCACGGCCCGGCCGACTCGGTGCACATCACTCTCTCCGGCGGCAAGTACAGCCGGCCCGCGACCCCTTTCGGCACGCCCCTGCCGGGAGTCGAGATCGAGGTCCACTATCGCGTCGACCAGGGAATGGCGGTCGGCTCCAAGTTCAACCTGGTGATCGACTCCAAATCGACATCAGGCAAGCTGACGACGTTCACGCTCCGGCCCGAGGGAACCATCATGGCGAAGAGTCCCATCGTGAGCGTTGATGACGGCCCCTTCCAGGTCCACGTCGAGGCCGAATCGTTTGACGGCCGCGTGTCGAAAGGCATTTCCAACACGATCTCGCTGCAACGTGATGATTCCGTGAACACGATGAACAACCCCATGGCCGGGCCGATTCCTGGCCAGGTTCCCCATCCGGGCCCGTTCCCGGGCGGCATGCAGCCCGGTATGGGCCGCCCACCGGGCATGCCCAACATGCCGGGCTTTCCGGGTCTCCAGCCTCACCGCCCCGGGTTCGGTGGCCGAGGAATGAGGCACTGACGACAAGGCCCGACGTCACCGGCGTCAGGTCTTGAGTGGCCCCGCGTGAATCTCGGCGAGGATAGACCCGCCCTTATCGCCCTTCCGCCAATGTGCGGAGGACGGGTTCGGGGTCGTCGGCGATCAGGTAGATCGGTGTTTCGGCAAGCTCGATCGTCGCTCCGGCAATGCGGCTGCCCATCATGTCGAGGGTCTTCACGCCCGGGGCGGGGGTCAGGCGTCGCGATTGCTCCAAGCTTGACCACACGACCGCCAGCGCGGGACGGTTGCCGTCCTTGCGATCGGTTGTCGCGAAGACGTATCCGTGCAGCCCGACTCGGTTGATGATCCGGATCGGCGAGGACGCCGCGCTCATCAGCTTCGTCAACACCGCGACCCCGGCGTACATCGTCCGCGGAGCGCCGCCGTATTCGAACAACACTCCGCCGGCGTCCGGACCGTTGATCCGGCCGGCCGTGCCCGCGTGGAAGAAGATCCTTCGCAGGCCGTGTGCCCAGCCGACCGCCGTGAACTTGACGATATGCTCCGTCGCCGCGCGTTCGCCGCGCCAGCCGCAACGGTTCATCGTGGGGTCGCCAATGCTTTGCGGCCAGTTCGGCGGGTCGTCATCGGCATAACATCCCCACTCGGTGATCCAGACGGGCCGCTGCTCGCCGCGAGCCTTCATCAAACTTTCCAGTGCCCGGAACGGCTCCTCGTACGACTCGGCCGGCCTGGGGGCATCGTAGATGTGCAGGTCCATCACATCGCACCATTTCAGCCCTCCCTTGGTGATGAACTCGCGAGTGTCTTTCGACGTCAGGCCCGCGCTGATGCCGCCGACAACCTGAACGTTCGGGTCGGCCTGTTTCATCGCGTCGTGAGCAAGATGGAGCAGATTCACGTAGTCGTCCACCGAGTAGCCAAACTTCTGCGGCAACGCGTAGTCGGTGTAGACCGGCTCGTTGAGGACCTGCACGTAAAAGGGCGGTGCCTTCTCCTGGCCCGAAGACGGCCGTTTGAACCATCGGTAATGCCGAACAGCCTCCCCGGCATAGTGGCCGAAATCGTCGAGGTTCTGGGGCGCGTAGGCCATCGGCAGGCGAGCGCGGAGATAGCCGTCGCCTCCGGCCTCCCTCGCCACCGCCTCGGAACGCGCCGAGGTCGACCACCCCGCCGAGGGAAAGGGCAAGAGGATCTCCACGTTGCCCCCCAGGTCCAGCACCCGGCCGATCTGTGCGTCGGCGACGTGCCAGTCAAAGGTGCCCCGTCTCGGCTCGACGGTGTTCCACTTGGCCGACCAGTCGCGCCACCAGACCACCCCCGCGCGCTGGGCACGCTCCACGAGAAAGTCCCAGGGGTAGGCATGGTTGAAGCCGAAGGGAGCACGCTTCGGCGGGGCATCCGTCAAGGGCTCGATCACGGCCAGCCGGGTGGTGGAGAGCGTCGCCACGTCTTCGTTGCGCTTCGGGCCCGGCTCGACGAAGCCCGAGCCCGGCTCCGGTCTCCAGCGAGCGCGAAACGCTCCCAGACGACCGGCTGCCACGTTTTTGAAGTTTTGGCTCACGCCGGAGTGTGCAGCCACGGCAAGCTTCACCGGAAGCGCCGCCACGGTCTTGGCAAATGCGTCGGTCACGTCGATCCGGCCCGTCACGGTGCGACCGGTGCGATCGTCGTTGTAGGCCCGCAAGGTCAGCGAAGCGCCTTGCCGCGCATCGCTGACGAAGCCGGCTGTGCCGGATTCGACGAACGACTCGACAGCCGATCGAGGGTGATAATCGGTTGCCTGCTCTCCCCGCTCAAGTTGCAGGGCGTCGACCCAGAGCACAGCCCGCTGGCGCTTCGTCGCCGCCAGGTCCAGACCGACGGCCACGAAGAGATAAGGTTGAGACGGAACGAACGTGAACGTGTATCGCTTCCATTCCTTCCCCACGCGGACCTGCCGATGCTCCAGGCGGTCCTGAACCTCGCTCACGGCAAGCTGGGCCACGGCGCCTTCCGAGTCGGCACGGAGGAAAGCGGAGAGCGTGAGCGGCTCGCCCGGCTTGACCTTGATCCAGCCCCGGTTGGCCGCCAGGACTCGCGTCACCGGGTCACGCACCGGCTGGTAATAGTCGAACCAGCAGATCGGTGCCGTGGCGGAATCGAGCGCGATCTTGAGGCACTGCCGGCCGTGTGTTGCCTGGCTCGCGTCGCACTCGCCCTCGAGTCGAAACAGGTTCCCTTCCCAGCCGCCCAGTCCCCAGGTCAGGCTCCCCCAGCCGGCGGTTCCACACTCGAAGCTGCTATTGGGGACAGCATTGGCGACATCGTCGCTGCCGATCTGGGGATACCATCGGGGTTTTTCGCTCGTCTCGACAAGGGAGACATCGTCGAGCCAGAGCGTCCCGGTGCTCCGGAACCAGATTTGTAGCCTGCTGGTGGGCGCGGGGACGTCGCGCCGGCACTGGAAGAGAAACTCGAACCACTCCCACCGTGCGCCGGGCGTGAACCCCTGGTCCAGGCCGGAGGGGACCCAGCCCTTGGTGTTCACGAGCGCGATATCGACTCCGCCCGCCTTGATCTCGGCAGCCTTCGCCCAGAAACTCAGCTTGTACCACGTCCCACGGCGGACGCCAACCCTGCCAAGCTGACAGATCATGGCATGGAAATCGGGACCGTCACCCCCGAACGCGGTGCAAACCAACCGGGCGCAGCGACCGCCGTCGCGGCCGGAGTCGAGAGTCAGCCTCTGATGGACGGCCGGATTGCCCGACGTCGTCCAGCCGACCGGCCCGCCGACATCGGCGCGACCCTCCTCGAATGAACCATTTGAGACCAGGTTTCCTCCGTCGGCGCGGCAGGCCGCCGCGACAACGAAGACAGCAACCACGGACAAGAAAACGTGCCTCATGAGGGCCTCGAAAGCTGGGGGCACGGCTGGCGGCGCGGACGGACTAAGCACATGGCCACGGATTCTTGCCCCCTGGCATCTCACATGTAGGGTCCGCTGTGCGGACCGTGAGCATCGGCTGGGGATCGGTCCGCACAGCGGACCCTACAGGGGGCCCCGGCCGGATGATTGGGGATCCGGCCATCCTTCGATCGTAGTCGTGCTGCCGGCAAGAGTCGACCAGCCTGCGATTTCTCCGCCACACCCTGGCACATCACGTCTCGATCTGACCATGAATAAAGAATAAGGTACAATGGGTTCGACATCTCCCGCTTGCATTCATGACACGTCGCGCCACGGCCGGTGTTCTTACTCGACTCGCACGGGGTTCAAGCCATGCCCACCACCGTCGACCTCACCATCGAGCCCGACTTGAAAGCCTCGGAACGCGAGGAACTGTCCCACCTGGATTTCTTCGAATCCAGGATCCAGCAGCTTGGCGAGCGAGGCCTGATCTCCCTGGGATCCCTGGCTCAGATCGTGGCCGAAACCGAGGCCCGCCGAGAGACTCTGAACCGGCTCGGTCGGTACCGAGGGGCGATGAACCAGGCCAGAAAAATGGCGGCCAGCAAGAACCTGGCCGAAGCAAAAGCGCTGGCCGAGCAGGCGCGGCGGATCGATCCCGATCGCCGAGAAGCCTGGGAGCTGGAAGTCAACCTGGAGTGGGAGCAGGAGCACGTCGCCGAGGCCATCGCCCTCTGCACCGAGGCGGCCCAGCGGTTCCCCGAACTGGAGATTCGACTCGAGAAGCTGCACGCTGATCAAGCCGAGCGCGAGGCCCAGCGCAAGCAGCGAGCCGAAGAGCAGCAGGTGCAGGCGATCATCGCCCAGGGGATCAAGCTGGCCCGCCAGAAGTGCGACGGTCATCGTGATCAGGAGGCGATCAACCTCTGCGACGAGATCTTGCGGATCCGGCCCGACCACGTCGACGCGCTGGCCATCACCGCATTGAGCTGCCAGCGGTTAGGTAAGCTCGATCAGGCCCTCGAGCACTATCAGCACCTTGGAAGGATTCGGCCTGGCGACATCACCTGGGCCAAGTGGGAACGGACCGTGAGGTCGCGGCTCAAGGCACGGGCACTGGTCGGACAGGATCGCGCCCAGACGCTCATCGACGACGCGATCGGCTCGGCCGCGGCATCTCCGGTCGGCATCCGTCTCGCGCCTTCACCCTTGTCCTGGTCGAGCATTGCCGGCGAGTTCCTGCAGGAGCACTGGCAGAAGCTGATCCTCTGTCTCGCGGTCTTGCTGATCGTCGTCAGCTCGACGGTCGGTGCCCAGTTGCTTCTGGGCGAAAAACTGTGGTCGCCTTTGGGCAAGTGCAGTCTGGCGATGGTGGGAACGCTCTTGTTCGCGGCGCTGGGAATGGGGCTCGTCCGCTGGGGCGCGGAGCGCGCCGGGCAGATGATGCTGGTCGCCACCTTGATCGTGGTGCCGATCCACTTCATCCTGGCCGGCGAGCTGAAACTGGTTCTGGAGCCATCGCCCTTGCGGCTGGCTGGTTTTGCGGTCCAGGTCGCCGCCCTGCTGACGCTCTCGAGACTGGTCAGCGGGAAGATCGTCGCCGCGCGGGACGCCTGGATGCTCACCTTGCCGCTCATCGTGATGAGCGTCTTCAACGCGACGATGGCCCGCGGCGTGGCTGGACCCTGGGCCTGGCAGTTCGCGGCGTTCCAGACGCCCGCGATCGTGTTTCTGGCCGCGGTCTGGGGATTGCGGACGCGAACCGCGGAGCAGTCGGCGGAGGCGAACCGCCGCTTCGGCGACCTTTTCCTGGGCGTACTGTGCTTTGCTCTCGTGGCGAGCGTTATCCGCACGGGGGCGTATGCGCTCGAACTGCTTCCCACCTTGTATGCCGTCCCGGTGATCCTCACGGCCGTGGCCTGCGTGCACGGCGCGCGCTGGCTCTCGGCCTACGATCCCGGCCCTCGGCAAGTGGCGCTCATGCGTTTGGGAGGATACGCCCTGGCGGCGTTGGCATTCGCGCTGGCCCTGGCGCGGCCGCTGGCCCCTTCGTCGCTCTTGAATGGCAACACCCTGGCCGTCGCCTTGATTGGACTTTCCCTCTTCGTCGAATCGCTCCGCCTCGAACGCCATCCCGCGTATCTTTATATGGGTTTCGGGGCGTTCGCCCTGGCGTATTTCGAGGCTCGCCAGGCCCTGGGATACGAGCCCTTGCTGCAAGGGGCCTACCGATCGATCAACGGGCTCTTCTTCAACGGCGTCCTGGCCGCGCTGGCCGTCGACTTCGCGCGCCGGTGGAAGGACCGCCGTCTGGTCCGACATTGCCATTACATCGGCGTTCCGCTCTCGGTCGCGGCCTGCGTCTACAGCGGGTTCGACTCGAAGGCAGCCCTGATTTGCATGTCGGGCTACACGGTCCTCTACCTGCTGGCGAGCTGGGTTTTCGCGGCGCCCCTCGTGCAGTACCTGGCCATCGCGGCGATGTCCGGGGCGGCCTATTTCGGTTCGACGCTCCTGCCGTCGATTTCCCTGGGGCAACAGGCGCTCGGTGCCGCGGGCATCGGCCTGGGTTGTTCGCTCGTGTTTCTGCTCCTGCAACCGTTCCGCACAACTGATGCATTTCGCCTTCCCTGGGCTCACGGCAGTCTTGTGCTGTCGGCCCTGGCGATCGCGGGTGCGACCTTGGCGATGTTGCAGGCCGGCACGCCCTCTCTCCTGGGCGCCTGCGCGTTCCTGGCAGTGAGCCTGGCCGCCGCCGTACTCAACCTGGAACAGCGTGAGACGGCGCTCGGATATCTTGCCGTGCTCTGTGCCAACATGGCAGGAGCATTGGCGATCGTGAGCCTTGACCTCACGCGGCACTGGGGGCTGGCGCTGGACCGTTACGCGATTCTGGCGGGGCTGGCGGGGCTGGCGGAGATCAGCCTGGGAGCGGGGCTGGGCCGCGACAATCGAGATCAAGATCCGCGCCGTATTTCTTCGAGCTACGTCTGGCCTCCGCGTCACCTGGGACTATTCCTGCCAGCGCTGGCGGTGGTGCTCTGCGGCGTTTCTCTTCTCGATCCGGCAGCGGAATGGAATGCGGATCATTTGATCACTATTGCGATCGCCCTGGGAACCAGCGCGACGGCCTTTGCCATCGGTTCGATGGCGGTCTATCGCGCCATTTGGCTGGCGCACCTGACGGTCTGGACGGCCCTGGCCGCGTACGCGTGCGGCCTGCTCGGCACGCTGGAGCTGGCCGGGCTGCCCAGGGTCGCCGCGACCTTCGGCGTCGGTCTGGCCGCGGCCGGCATCGTGCTTTTCCAGATCTGGTCCGTCCCGCGCCTGGCGCACTACCGCCGGGCGCTGCTTTTGCCCATCCTGATCCTGGCGCCCTTGGCCGGCATCTTTGCCCTGGGCACTTGGCAGGCTCATGCCCACGCCATTCTTTCGCTGCTTCTTTCCGGGATGGCGCTGGTCGCACTCGTCGGCGAGTTCAGGAGACCTGCGATCGCTCACCTTGCTCTGGTTGCATTCCTTGGAGTCTGGATCAAGGCGCTTGACCCGGCCCTGGGCGTGCCCATCCCGTCCAGCACGCTCTGGGTCGGCCTGGGGCTGACGTCGTTCAACCTGATCTTGCTCGGGCTCGCGGAGCTCTTGCGGCGCTGGCCCGGGAGCACAGCCGATGAGCTGGGCGCGACGGGCCAGCGCGCTGGGGCCGCGCGAGCCCGGCTGTTCTCTTCATCGATTCTCCGACACGTCGTGGTCTGTAGCTTCCTCGGCGACTCCATGGCCTGGATGAACTGGGGAACGGGCGGCTGGACCTGGCCCATCCTCTGCTTGGCCGCCGCCGGGCTGCTCTGGACTTCACGCTTCCAGCGCGAGCGGGCGCTGGTTTATGTCGGACTCGGGCACGCCGTCGCCGTCGTGGTCGATCTCACGGACTGGCTCGTTCCCTGGAACGGCACGGGAGTGCCGATCGGCTGGACGGCGGTCAGCCTGGCGATCACGGCGCTTGGGCTCTGGCTTGCCGGGGTCGCTGGGCGGAAGCTCCGCCTCCACGACATTTACTGGGCGCCCTGTCTCAACACGTCGCTTGGGCTCACGATCGCGATCTTTGTCCTGGCCGTCGAGGCGCGGGTGGTCGCGCGTGAGGCTTTCGTCCTGGGCGCGGTGGCTCTCGTGCTGGACATGCTGATCTTCTTGCTCATCGCCACAGCCCGGCGCTGGAGCGGACTGGTCTATCCGGCCGTCGCCTCGTTCACGACGGTTAGTTACGTTGTCCTCCTGAGCGTGGGTGAACCGGACCCGGCAAAGGCCTACGTGCTGGGACTGAACGCCGTGGTCCAGGGCCTGGCCATCTGGGTGCTGGGCGATCTCTGCCGGCGGCTGGCGAGCGAGTGGCCGCGATTGTGTGCCCGTCCCCTTTTCCACTCGGCACTGGTCTTGACGGTCCTGGCCATCGAGCCTGCGTTTCGCTCACCGCTCTCGATGTCCCTGGTTGCCCTGTCGTTCCTGCTGACGGTGAAAAGCCTGCCCAGCGAGTGGTGGATCTACCCCGCCGCGGCGGCAATCAGCGCGGCGGTTTACTTCCCATGGCTCTCGCGCCTCTCACGGATCGAGCTGCTGGCGGCAAGCCTGGCGGGAGCGTATCTCCTCTGGATCGTCGGCTTCCTCATCCGCCGCTACAAGACGGAGCTGGCCGCCCGGCTCGGCCTGGCGCCTTTGGATTACGAGATGCCCCTGTTCAACCTGGTCGCCCTCTGCGGACTGTCGACCTTCCTGCTCAAGTTTGACAGCGGGTTCGACCAGGGAACCGACTTCACGGCCAACCCATGGGTTCCGCTCGCGCTCGCGCCGCTGGCGCTGCTCTTGGTCCGGGCTTACCCGAGCCGTGTACCCGTCCATATCAGTCTCGCGTTTCTGTGCTGGGGAATCGTCTCGCTGATCGCCCCGTCGCTGGCGGCGCCAGGCTGCTTGACCCTTGCCCTGGTCGTCCTCGCGGTAGGACTGCAAGGCATCGACCTGACGCTTCGCCCCGTCGAGCGAAGGCTCCGCGACCGCCTGGATCTTCCTCGTGCCCGCCCCCGTGCCGTGGTTCGAAGCTGGTGGCAGGTGCTGGGCCCACTCGGCACCCTCTGCGCCTCGTGCCTGCTGGTGCTCGGCATGACGGAAGCCTTGGCTGGCGTGCAGTTGCCCCCTCTCACCATCGGCCAGAGCGACTGGTGGGCAGTGATGACGGGAGTTGTCCTCATCGGCGCCATGGTGCTGCTGCTTGGTCGAGATCCGGAGCTTCTGAGGACATTCCGGCCCGAGGGCTTGCTGATCGGAGTCGAGCTGACGGCCGTCGCCTTGCTCTGGTGGTTGGGAGTCGCGGGCTCTCCGCTCGCGCATCGAGGGGTGCTGCCGGGCGACTATTATCCCCTGGTCACGGCAGTCCTGGCGCTGGCGGTCGCTGACGTCAATGAGCGGCTGGGCCGGAGAAGAAGCTGGGATGAACCGGCGGCGAGCGGCGGCGAGCGCAAGCACCGGCTGGTTCGGCTCTCGTCGCCTCTCTTGCTCGCACTCTCGCTCCTGGCGGCTTGCTTCACCTTCGGCCGGGAAAAGCGTGACGACCGTTCTGACGCTGGCGCTGGAGGCGGTCGCGCTTTACCTCTGGGCCGTCCGGCAAGACGGGCTTTGGGCCTCGTACCTCGGCAGCCTGGCCTGGTCGGCGGCGGGACTCGTGGGCGGCCTGGTGGTTGCGCGACGGATGGATCAGAGCGCGACGGAACCTCGATTGGTGTTCGCCGCGCTGGGAGAGTTGTTCGCTCTGGCCACGCTGGGGATTCTGAGCGGAATGCTCAGGCAGCGCGTATCGGGGCGTGCGGGCCCGAAGGCTGAAGTCTCCGGAGGTCCGCACGGCTTGTCGCAAGCGCTGGCCCTGGCGATGGAGCAGGTGGGCTTCGTCGGCTCAATGCTCATCGCTGGACTCGTCGCGGTCGCCGCGAGCCATGTCGTGTTGACAACCGGCTGGCTGGGCGCGGCGGAGATCGGCACGCTATTGGCCGTGGCCCTTTTCCATTTGCTGCTCGCGGAGCGATGGAACGGGGAGTGGCTGGTCTACCTGGCCCAGGCGAGCCTGGTCGGGGCGTACGTCGTTTACCGCCTTGCTCATCCTCTGCCCGCCGCGGCCGACGCCGCGGTGCTCACGCTCTTCGCCTTCGTGGACCTGGACATCGCCGAGGCGATGGAGCGGCTTCAGTTCCGGATCTTCGCCCGGCCCACGCGCTACGCGGCGCTCGTCTTGCCAATTTTGCCTCTTGTCCAGCTCATCGGTACGAGTGGACTTTCCGACGTCACGGTCTTTCACCTGGTCGCCGCGGGAACGTTCTACGCCGTGGCCCGCGGCACGATGCACTGGAAGACGTTGGGCTACGCGGCGGGAGTTCTCTACAACGCCGCGCTCTGGGTGCTCTGGAGCCAGATGGGCTGGCTGCTCGCCGACCATCCCCAGTTTTATCTGGTGCCTGTGGGACTCTCGGCGATCCTCTTTGCCGAGGCCAACCGCCAGGTCCTGGGCCGCGAGTTGGTCAACACGATCCGGTCGGCCGGCCTGATCACCACCTACCTGGCCTTGGCGGCGCCGATCTGGCAATTCCGCAGCTTTGGCGACTGGGTCGCCCTGCTCGTCGGCTCGCTCGTGGGCCTCTTCGTGGGCATCGGCCTGCGCATCCAGACCTTCGTCTGGCTGGGCCTGGTCACGTTTCTGGCCGACGTCGCCTACGAGCTGGGCCGGGTGAGCATGGACCACGCCCTGGCCAAGTGGGTGATCATGCTCTCGCTGGGCATCTCGCTGATCTTCTTCGTCGCGCTCAACGAGAAGAAACAGATCGTCTTGACTATGCGTGGATATTATCATAAAATTCGATCATGGAGGTGATCATCAGATCAAGACGAAGAGAAGGGGGCCCTCATTCTGGCGGATTCTCGCCGCCGATCGAGGTTCCCGCAACAGGTTTCTCGACGGTCTACCAGGTAGCCGAAGCCCTCAACGAACCTCGGTCCGAGACGTCTGGCCCTGGGCCTTGTCGACGAGGTTTCGCCGGTGGATCGATTCCAGATCTATGCAAGCGGAAAGTTCGAGATTCAGCCTCGGCTTCGCATGCTTGACCGGAAGGCAACAGTGTGCTATCCTGAGTTTTCGGGTCCGGGGCGGGAATACCGAGCTAGGTTATTGTCGCGATCCCGATAGCGTCCCCTTACCGATGTGAGGACCGCATGAAACGGCTTTGCTCGATGTTGGCTGGCTGCTGGTTGCTCTTGGGCCTCGTCGCTGACATTGCAGCGGATGATCGGGTCAATGTCATCCCCCTTGATCTAGCAACCGCGGGTAGCGTGTTCGAGGGACTGGGCGGCGTGAGCGCCGGGGCTTCCTCGCGGTTGCTTTTCGATTATCCCGAGCCCCAGCGCGGCGAGATTCTCGATTACCTGTTCAAACCGCAATATGGCGCATCTCTGCACCATTTGAAAGTTGAGATCGGTGGCGACGTCAACTCCACCGACGGCGTTGAACCCAGCCACATGCACACCAGAAACGACGAGAACTATCACCGCGGCTACGAATGGTGGCTGATGAAGGAGGCGAAGAAGCGCAATCCCAACATCCTCCTCGACTGTCTGGCCTGGGGCGCTCCGGCCTGGATCGGCGACGGCAACTTCTATTCGCGAGACATGGCCGACTACGTGGCAAAGTTCACAGCAATTCCCGGCTGCCTGTTTTTCCGCTGAAAACACGCTCCTTTTGATCTC
>JBMFUH010000060.1:0-14796 GCA_049966735.1 Isosphaeraceae bacterium | reverse complement strand
CAATTGGTCCGCACAGCGGACCCTACGGTGAGCGATCGACCCGAAAACCGCTCTAGCTGCCTGGCATCGTTAATTGTGAAGAATTCATGAAAGTTGGCTTTGTTTCGTCGTTTTTTCTAGTTTCGCGCGGAGAGATCACAGCGACCGACCGACACCTGGACCATCAGTTTTTGGATGGCCAAAAAATTGTTTATGGCCAAGTTGCCGTATTCGACTGTGTGAAACTTTGTGTTTTGTACCTGGACAGTTGGGACGAAGCGGAGACAATACTCAGGATACTCCGCTTCTTGAGACCGGGATGTAGATGAATCAGCGAACAGCGCCCTGGGACCAGCCACCTGGCTTTGGCGGTCTTCGGAGGGTGATGTTGAGCACGAAGGTTTGAAATTGGAGCACCATGGTCCAAGTGATGAATCAGACCGGCATTCTCCTGATCGCCCACGGTAGCCGAAATAAGGGGGCCAATGACGACTTGCATGATCTGGCCGCGCGGATCAAAGCTCAGGGCCAGTATTCGATTGTTGAGACCAGTTTCCTTGACCTGGCTGCGCCTGACATTGTCTCCGGTGGGGCCGCCTGCGTCGCTCGCGGGGCTCACCGGGTACTGATGATTCCTTATTTTCTCTCAGCCGGAGTCCATCTGCTCCGGGACCTGGGTACCGCTCGGGATGAGTTGAGCCGGCTCTATCCCAATGTACGGTTCTCGCTTGGCCCGGCGCTTGGGCCCCACCCCCTACTTGACGCGCTTATCAGCGAGCGAATCAGCGAACTCGAGCATTCCGAGAGAGACGGGTGAGTGAACGTAAGGACTGTAATATAAATGCGTTAAATTTGCTGATCGGCCTTCGGAATCGATGTGATCAGTCGGGTCGTACCTGATAATGAGGCCAGTCAGTCACCATTGACACAATTCTGGCGAAGGACTAGCCTGCGTCGTCCGATCTTCTCCGAAGAGGGAGATGCCTCGGAAAAACCCTCAAGTGCATTTCGCACGCGTACGCGATCTTGCGTACTTGCCAGAGGCGTCAAAGGAGTGATCGCCAATGAGCGTTGGAAATGAAGCTCTGAGCGTCCCTGCCCTGAACCTGAAGGCGCAGTACGAGTCAATCCGCGATGAGATCGAGCCGGTCGTCCACCAGATCATGGAAAGCCAGATGTTCGTGCTGGGGCGGGAGGTGACGGCTCTCGAAACCGAGATCGCGGAATACTGTGGAGCCGCGGCCGGAATTGGCTGTGCCTCGGGGTCGGATGCCCTCTTGCTGCCACTCATGGCCATGGACATTGGTCCGGGCGATGAGGTTATCACCACACCCTACACCTTCTTCGCCACAGCCGGTGCAATCTGGCGGAGTGGTGCACGGCCGGTGTTCGTGGACATCGAGCCGGATACTTATAACATTGACCCGGCACAGATCGAGGCCGTGATCACGGAGCGAACGCGGGTGATCATCCCGGTCCATCTGTACGGGCAAACTGCCGACATGGACAAGATTACAGAGATCGCTCGGTCACACAGCCTTGTGATCCTGGAAGATGCCGCGCAGGCCATTGGCGCTGGTTATCAAGGAACCAGAGCGGGAACGCTGGGTGACGTGGCCGCGTTCAGCTTTTATCCCTCCAAGAACTTGGGTGGCTTTGGCGACGGTGGCATGATCACGACGAACCAACCCCAGCTTGCTCGGCGAATGGCCAGGCTGCGCGTGCATGGCATGGAGCCGAAGTATTATCACCATGAGGTTGGGTTCAACTCCCGACTCGACGCGCTTCAGGCCGCAGTGCTTCGCGTCAAGCTCCGTCACCTCGATGCATGGACTGATCTGCGCCGCGATGTAGCCGAGCGGTACCGCAGCCTCTTCAACTCCTACGGTCTGGAGAATATCGTGACCTTGCCGGTTGAGCGGCCTGGCAATTTCCACGTCTACAACCAGTACGTGATCCGCGTGCCAGCGCTGTTTCGTGATCCGCTCCGTGATCACCTTACGAGCCGTAAGATTGGGACCGAGATCTATTACCCGATCCCGCTCCATCTCCAGCCGTGTTTTGCCTCGCTGAAGTATAAAGCCGGAGATTTCCCCCAAGCTGAAGCGGCCGCAAGTCAGACTCTTGCTCTACCAATCTACCCTGAGTTGACGCTGGCCGAGCAGAGTCATGTCGTGGGCTCAATTTATCAGTTCATCAAGGCGTTCTCTCACTCAGCGCGGACCACTGATCGGGCCGCCTGAGGCAACCAAGACCAAGAGTGAAGGTCTTGCCGAGCAACCTCCTTGGTTTGAGCCATCGCACCCAATCCGTCATGGAAACTACTGCTTCCCCCATGTGTACTGGATGGTGGCGATGGCATCTTTATGAAGACGGCTGAGTGTGGGAGCGGAGCAGCCAATCAAGGCCGCGGCTTCCTCTTGAGTCTTGCCTTCAAGGTAGATATGGCGAAAAGCCAGAGATTGTAGCCGGGGAAGCTTTCTGATCCATTCCCGGACCATCTCGAGGTTTTCCAGTTCCGACCCAACGGGTGGGGCAGGAGTGGCGCTGGAAATCCAGGAGCCACTCTTGTTCTGGTGCACCAACTCGGCATCACGTAGGCTGCCGAGTAAGGAGCAAGCCGCGTATTGAATCGCTTCGCGGCGGACGTCGCGCAAGGCCCCCTGAATGTGATGTCGAGCATAGGCGGCGAAGTCGATCCCGCGCGACGGGTCGAACGACCGAGCAGCTTCCACGAGAGCCATATAGGCAGCAGATTGCAGGTCGTCACTCGCCTGGGGCACCGACTCAGCAACCTGCCTGGCCATGGTTTCGGCCAGCGGTAGGTAACGAACTGCCAAACCCTTCTGGCTCTCATCGAGAGGAGGCCGAGGTCGATTGGGATTGCATCGCGCTGGATACTGAGAATCACTTCGTCGCGAGGGCGATGACCGTCCCTGGTCTGGTTCCAGAGTGACATTGGGATTGGTCCGGGGAGAGAGGGCCGACTCATCCCGCCGCGTCGGTCGCTGGTATCGCGAGAATGTTGTGTCCACGATCCACCTCGTCGGGGACTTTGAAAAGTCAGGCTCAAGGAAGGAACTCGGAATCGACCACAACGTCGAGTCAATCAGCCTTGGATTTCACGACCCACGGCCCTCGCCAGATTGCGTGGCCGCTCTATCCCTCGGAAGGGATTAGTGAAGATCTCAGGCGTACTTGCGAGCGGACCGGTCGCGCAAACGGTTTGAAGACAACGACGCGGGACGACTTGGAACTGGACACCGCCCTGTTAAATCTCCAGATTTCAGTTCCGCATCGGCGCGGGCCAGCAAAACGAGCGCCTGACGACGACTCGAACGCAATCGAACGAGGCAGTCCCGTCGTGCTTTGTTCAGTCGTTCCAGATACGCCATGAGGACGACCGATTGAGAGCCAGTTGAACGCATGTGTGCACGGGCGCGATCGCTCCTCATACGGAGTCTTTCCAGTTGAGCCAGGTCGCGCTCGTTGCGAATCCAGGTCTGGACAAGCTGTTCGGCAAGCAGGAAGATCGGTCGTTTCGGGGATTCAGTCATCGTCGACATCCTAAAAGAGGAGGAAACCGCGGTTGTTCCGTATCAGGGATCTTTTCTCGCTTCTACGGGATGTATTGCCTAATTAATCCCGTTAATTGACTATGGCGGCTAATTTCCCAAAGTCAAGATGACAAAATAGGGAATTGAGTTGCATTGCAGGGGTTGCTGTTCTAGATTCTCCCTTCTTTCTATTCCCAGAATGCGCCCGGTTAAGCCTATTGAATCCCATTTTCGGGATTTTCCCTAGAAGTGCTGGAGGATCGATGGATGAAAAATTAGGGTTCCGGCCTTCGAAGAAGCAAGGCAAGATAGGCAAAGAGAAGGAATTAGAGCCTGGAGCCTGGAGTCAAACCAGAGTTTCCCACGACTGGATCGAGTCAGTGCAGAGTAAGCTTGTTACCTGGTATCATGCAGCTCAACGTGATTTGCCCTGGAGAAAGGGGGATAACCCATACGAGATCCTGGTTTCGGAAATGATGCTGGTGCAGACAACAGTTACGGCTGTCATCCCTCTCTTTGAGAGATTTATCAAGCGATTCCCGGATCCACAATCGCTGGCGGCTGCTACTGAGGTGGATGTCCTGAAGGCATGGGAAGGACTTGGCTATTACCGCCGGGCGCGCCAGTTACAGGCGGCTGCCCGGATCATTGTTCATGAGTACGGGGGGAAGGTTCCCAGAGATATCGCGGCAGTGCAGTCGTTACCTGGCGTCGGACGCTACATCACCGGGGCAATCCTTTCCTGCGCATTCGACTTGCCTGAGCCGATCGTCGAGGCGAACTCCCAGCGCGTGTTAGCTCGCCTTCTTGCCTGGCGAGAAGACTTGAACGCCAGAACATCACGGCACTGGCTTTGGGACGTGGCACGACAACTGGTACCGTCGCGGGATCCTGGCAAGTTTAACCAGGGCCTCATGGACCTGGGGGCGATGGTCTGCACTCCACACACGCCTAGTTGCCTTGTCTGCCCACTCTCGGCATGCTGTGAATCACGACGTCTTGGGTTACAGGATGTCCTTCCTGTGAACTCTCCCCGACCTGCCCCACTCATGGTGATCGAGGCTTGTGCTGTTGTCGTTCAGGATGGAGCAGTGCTTGTCGTGCGGAGAAAAGAAGGTGGACTCTGGTCAAAATTCTGGGAATTTCCAACCGTGAATCTGGACGGAGCTGACCCGGCCGGCCGATCGTTCGGTCATCCGGTTGACCTTACCGAGGGTATCAAGCGTTTAACCGGTATTCAGGTCCGGCTGGGGCCCGAAGTCCATACGTTAACCTACACTGTCACCAAACATCGAGTATGTTTGAGGGTCCACTTTGGCGAAGCAGTCTCTGGTGCACTAACACCGGGCCCAGGACTTACGGATGCCCGCTTTGTTCCCCCCACCGCGCTCGCTGATCTTCCTCTAGGTTCACCGACACGCAAGCTGACTACGTGGATGGGCAAGAATGCATGGCACTTTGCCAGAGCCGAAGGAGATCTCCCAGGAAAAGGCGCAAGCCCTGGTCGAAAGCAAGCAGGCTCAGTCTGAGTGCGTTTTGTCATCTAGAAGAGAGGAACGCGGGGGGACCTGAAGAAAGAACACGCTTGATCAGGCGTGTTCGTTCTGACTCGAACAGCGCCGAGCGGCCTTGCTTGGAGTGACGTCCTGCTCTAGAATAGCTTCTAACCAGATATTGTTGAGAATTCGTGGATTAGGAGGCCAGGGAGATCGATATTGAGTGGATTGTTTCCACAACATGTCGAAGGCCCTTTTTGTATTTGACTTACGCTCTGTTTGCGATGCACCATTCGTGTTCGTTTTCCCTGGGGTGACGCATTGAAGAGCCCCCTTTGTTGCTCTTGGTGGGGTACTCGCGCGCGACTTCGCGTGCGCTCGTCTTTGCGATCGTTCCGGGTGTTCTGACCTGAGCTGGTCCCTCGTTTGAAATGAAAGGACGTTGCATGCCATCGGGCAAGGATATCTCTGGAACTGGTTCAGGAGGAGGTGGAAAGCGAAACGGTGGAGGAAGCATGGCTTCGGGAACCTCGAGTGGGACAAAAAAAAACGCGTACTGCTCGTTCTGCCGCAAGAGCTTCCGTGATGTCGGTCCGCTCGTGGAAGGTCCCGGGGATGTCTATATCTGTGGTGAATGCATTGAGCTCTGTCAGTCAATTCTCGACCAGGAGCGTCGTCGTCGGGGCGTGCCAAAGACGCTATTTACGGACATTCCAACTCCTCGTGAGATCAAAGACCAGCTTGACGCATACGTGATTGGCCAGGACCGAGCCAAGAAGGTTCTGGCAGTTGCTTTACATAACCATTACAAGCGACTGGTTCACGGCGAGGAGTCGGATCAGGAGGTCGAACTCGATAAATCCAACATTCTCCTGATCGGTCCCACAGGCTGTGGTAAGACGCTGCTAGCGCGAACCCTGGCGCGGATCCTTAACGTCCCCTTTGCCATTGGCGATGCGACTACGCTCACAGAGGCTGGCTACGTTGGTGAGGACGTCGAGAATATCCTCCTCAAGCTGCTGCACGCTGCCGACTTTGATCTCGAGGCCGCGCAGCGAGGCATTGTGTATATCGACGAAATCGACAAGATTGGCAAGACCACGCACAACGTCTCGATCACGCGCGACGTTTCAGGAGAAGGAGTCCAGCAGGCGCTCTTGAAGATGCTTGAGGGCACCGTCGCCAACGTCCCACCACAGGGGGGACGTAAGCATCCTGAACAGCAGTACATCCAGATGGATACGAGCAACGTGCTGTTCATCTGCGGTGGTACGTTTGTGGGACTCGAGCACATCATCGCTCGGCGTGTGGGTCGGAAGACGATTGGATTTGGCAGTCAGTCTCAGGCGGAACAGCATACCGAACTTGGCGAGCTTCTGGGTAAAGTCACCTCTGACGATCTTCTGGAGTTTGGGATGATTCCGGAGTTCATCGGCAGACTTCCCGTGATTTGCCCCCTCATGCCCTTGGATATTGATGCGCTGGTCCAGATCATGACTGAACCTCGAAACGCCTTGGTTAAGCAGTACCGCCGGTTTTTCGACATGGAAGGCGCGGACCTTGAGTTCACCTCCGATGCTCTGCTCGAGATCGCCAAGATGGCCAAGGCCAAGGATACCGGAGCACGTGGCCTGCGATCAATTGTCGAGGACATTATGCTCGATATCATGTTTGACCTCCCTGACCGTGCCTCCAAAGAGAAGGGGAAGTTTGTGGTCACTGGCGAGGTGGTTCGCAAGGAGAAGAGTCTCTTTGACACGCCCCCACTTCCTCTTACTCCCGTGAAGTCAGCCTCGGAGCGCAAAAAGGAAAGCGCCTGACCTTGCTGTTGCCGCCGGCCAGCCTTCCTTAGGGCACAGCCTGGAAGTCAGGGCGCCGGTGGGGAAGCATCAACGATTGCTCGATCACACTCCTTGACCGAGCGAGAGTGTGTGCGCTGATCGGCCAATACCGTGGTAAATGAACCCCAGTGCAGCCATTCTGGTTGGCTCATAAAGATTGCGACCGTCGAAGATGACGGGCTGACGGAGCAAGCGGAACATGACCTCGAAGTCAGGATTGCGGAACTCGTTCCAGTCCGTGACGATAACTAGTGCATCAGCTTGCTCGAGTGCTCCATAGGGACGATCGCAATAGGTTAACCGATCATGGTAGACAGCCCGTATATTACAAATCGCCTCAGGATCATGAACACGTAGGTGCGTCCCTGCCTCGAGCAGCGAGTTAATGAGTACCAGCGCGGGTGCCTCACGGATGTCATCCGTGCGCGGCTTGAATGCAAGACCCCATATCGCGATCGTCTTGCCTCGCAGGGAATGGTCAAAATACGCATCAAGCTTGTGAAAAAGGACGTTCTTCTGAGCTTCATTGACGGTATCAACCGCCTCCATCATTCGAGCAGGTAATCCTTGGGCTTGGGCCATGTGAATCACTGCGCGAATGTCCTTGGGAAAGCAACTACCGCCATATCCAACCCCAGGATGGAGGAAGTGGAATCCAATACGCTGGTCATGCCCGATACCCCGGCGCACATCGTTGATATCAGCCCCATATACCTCACAAAGGTTCGCCATCTCGTTGATGAAGCTGATCTTGGTTGCCAGCAGGCAATTGGCCACATACTTCGTCATCTCAGCGCTTTCAGGTGACATGACCAAGAATGGCCGGTCTGTGCGGAGAAAAGGCGCATACACGGAGTGTAATCGTTCCGCGACGATAGGTGTTCTTACACCAACTACAATTCGATCTGGCTTATTGAAATCATCAATGGCTGCCCCTTCCTTAAGGAACTCGGGGTTGCTTGCCACATCAAAAGGAACCGTGGTAGTCTCCCTCATCCTCCGAGCCAACTCCGCATTGGTTCCGACTGGAACTGTACTCTTCACGACGATCGTCTTGGGTGCATGGAGAGCCTTGGCAATTTGATCACCAACTACCCAAACTCCAGTAAGGTCCGCGCCACCTCGGTCACCCTGAGGTGTCCCTACAGCGATAAATACGATTTCGGCCTCGGCGATGCCCTCGGACAGGTCGGTTGTGAACGTCAGTCGACCATCGCGCTGGTTGCGATGGACAAGTTCTCCCAAGCCAGGCTCGTAAATGGGAATTTTACCGTGCCTCAGGTCGTCAATTTTAGCTGCTACCTTGTCGATGCAGACAACATCGTTTCCGCTCTCAGCTAAACATGTCCCCTGGACAAGCCCAACGTATCCCGTACCAACAACTGCAATCTTCATGTTACTACTCTTTCCACTGACTTAGGTTTGATGAAGGCCAAACTCGATCCGATCCGTATGATCCATGAGATAGACAGACCCAGCAAGGTTACCGCACCATGAGTCTACCATACAAGACGTCAAGACAGCTCCTTGTCGATAAGCCGTTCGAGCATTTGGCGCACGACTTGGGGGCCATGTTCGGTCCACAATGACAACCACTCAGGATTGGCCCACGCCTCGAAAATGTGCTTTCGGGCTAGTGGATTCGTGAACCGCCTGAGTACAAGCGGGCGGAGTTCAGCGAAAATCTCGCTTAAACCAACAGCGGCGGGTCCTAATGCTGCGGCAGCTTGGTCCCGGAGGATGCAGGCCAGCGCGGGGCTAGCTCCGGACGTCGAGACCGTGAGAACAAGAGGTCCTGACGTCCAAACCGCGGGAATGGTAAAATCACCCTCGTCGGGGTCCGTCGCGGAGCAGACCCAGATCTTCTTCTTCCGGGCGTCTGCAACAATCTGTTGGTTTACGACCACAGATGCGGCAGCAATAACCAGGTCTATACCCCTGAGGTGCTCGATCTGATATCGCTCACTTATTACATGCATGCTTGAAAGGGCATCGTCGTCGAAACTCTTGACAAGGGGATCAATCCCAACCACGTGGGCTCCTGCTTCACAGAGGGCCTTTGCCTTACGCTGACCGACGGCTCCTAGCCCTACAACCATAACTGTTCGTCCGTTCATGTTTAGATTGATGGGGTAACTGTGCATGGACCTTATTATCCCTGCGTGGCGATCTTAGGGTGGTTCTCCCTGTCAGTGGTAAGCGAGGAAATATACGAAAGATAATGAATATTCTGAACAGAATATCCGCCGCACCAGGAATTCTGGGACGAGCACTTGCTTTCTGCTGTAGATCCGCTACATATTCTTCCAGTGCGCTCCGCCTAGTCGGGGAATACGCACGAACAGGCATGGAGGCCTGATGATGGCTCAATTCTTCAAGCAGAGATCTCCGGCGGAGATTGCCTTTCGCCCAGCGCGAAACGTCGCTTTGAATTGTGAACAGCTTGAGGGCCGAGCCCTCATGAACTTTTCGCTTCTCTCCTCTCTGGTCCCTGCGGGTCCGGCTATTCTACCCCCTCTCGCACCAAGCGCTGTATCCAGCGAACTTCCCAAGAATGCATCCGGTCGACTCGTGGGGCTCTATGAATTGAGCCTGACACAACATCCACCATATCAGAGCGTCGTTGGTAGCGAGATCCTCAAAGCGCCCATGTTTTACGCTGCTTACACTGGTCCGAAACATGCGGACCTCGACATCCTGGGTGCCAATGCAACCATCAATCCTGGGCAAGACATCCAGTTTACCGGTCGTGTCTTAGGTCCGATCGACATGTCTCAGACTGATTTCTATTCATTCCTGGTCAACCGCGGGGGCGCCAGCTCACCAGGGCCTCTCAAAGGGCAGCCTAGGATGGTGTTTGATGCCCTGGTTCAGGTCACGACAGGATCACACGGGTTCACGGCAACGGTCGCCCTGCTTAATTCTCAGGGGCTACCAACAACGACAACAGAGCTCCCCCCCGATCTCGTCCGAATCGTGGGCACACAGGTCAACGTTACTGTGCCACTGGATCTGCTGCCTTCATCCGGTTCAGAAAACGCGCATGGTGGACACAGCCACTACTCTTACGCATTCTCGACAAGTGTCGCTGGCACCTCGGAGAGCGACATCGCGGGCTTCGCTCCCGAGCACACGATGGCACCCATCACGATTTCCAATGTGCGCCACCGCTAGAGCCGCTTCCTCTCTTCATTTCGCAGTGAAGTCATTTCGCCCAAGGTCTTTACCTAGCCTCCCAAACCTGAAGTCCGGTCGTGTCAATGAGTGCGGGGAGAACCGTCATGCCGAGATCCTGTGCGACTCGCCCGACAAGGTGGGCTCGGTTGCGATCGGATAGGATCGTGACTGTGCCGCCACCGCCAGCACCATTGGCTTTGAAGCCGAGCGCTCCCACGTCGAAGACAGCGTTGTGAAGAGTCTCAATCTCGGGAGTTGTAATGTCTGGATGAAGCCGCTTCTGGGCTGCCCAGTTGTTGTTCATTGCCGCTCCAAAGGCGGCAAAGTCACCAGCTAGAAGCGCCTCTTTCCCGGCAACGGCCGCCTCGGCCAGAGCGTCGAAGTCGGACTGATGTTCCTCAGCTTCGGCGATTACCTTCTGATGCATGCCACTGGAGAAGTGTGACTTGCCCGTGTATACGAGCACGAACCTGTCTTCGAGTTCACACATGACTGAGGCGTCGAGATGGACCGGGAAGATCCGGGCATTGGGATATTCAACTTCCATGAAGTTCACACCCCCATAGGCGCTGGCGAGTTGATCCTGAACACCGCATTCCAGCTTGAGGTTCTCGACCTCAAGCAACTGTGACTCGCGGGCAATCTCATGCGGCAGCAAGTGGCCGCCACAGTATCGTACCAGTGCACCAATTGCCGCAACTCCCAGAGCTGCTGAAGAACCTAGACCACTGGCCGGTGGCGCACTCGAGCGAACTCGCAATGAAACCTGCCGATGTGTCGAGAACGCGCCGTTTCTCCTGATCTCAATCCCAGAACGCGCCACGGCCGCTTTGAGCAGGTCAAGTACGCCGTTATATTCCAGTTGACGAATGTCGTGAAACGAACATTGCTCCTCGGTGTCGAGGCTCTCCAGCGTGATCGCGCTGGGGCCCTCTTGGATGGTCAACGTGACGTACGTATACATCCGCGCTGTGAAGTTCAGAACCGCTCCACGCGGCACGATCCTCGTGTCGGTCCAGCCCCCCAGATCGCAGAATCGCACCGGAGCGCGCGCCCGCCATTGCATCATGGCCCTATCCTCCAGCCAACCTACGGGTACCCTGCATCGGTATCAGATCTTGATGATAAAGCTCGTGGGAGATCAACACAACTGGGGACGATCAGCACAGTGCTCATTCGCTGAATACCCTGAACACAATAAGCTTCCAGCCCAGGCCGAGGAATGTTGCCGCTCAGCTCATCTTCTTGAGTGAGTTGGGGGGGGAATGATCGCCTAGCCCGAAGAGGTCGCGTACGGCGGAGAGGATAGGGTGGGGATGGTCGTGATGCGGTTCCGTGAGGGCCGAGCGCACTGCGGCGCGAGGATGATGGAGGAACTGGTTTTGCAGTCGCATCGCCATGTGAGCGATTGCCTCGCGGTGCGTCTCGCTCAGATCAGGGCAGGAGGCGAAGAGGGCGGCTACCTCACGATTACGAATCTGGTCGGCATGATTGCCGAGTTCCTGGAGTAAGGCACCCGCGGCTTCCTGGTGGCGGAGCATCGCATAACATGCCGCTGTCTCCTTCTCAATGATCAGGAGAGCTGGATCGACCCCTTTTTGGCGCTGGTGAAGGTTCTGCTCAGCCTGTGCTCGCAAGTCGTCTACATGATAGAGCATGACCTGGTCCAGATTGCCTACCGCTGGGTCGAAATCACGAGGGATGGCAATGTCGAGAATCAGCGCCAGGCGGTTGCGGCGGGCACGCTGAACGCGAACATATTGCTCTAAAGTGACGACTGGCTCGGTCGCGGCGGTTGTGCTAACCACCAGGTCGGCCTCGATCAACCCTCGCTCTAATCGGTCAAAAGGAACGACTTGACCTTCCCAACGCTCCGCGGCTGCCGCCGCTCGTTCTGGATTTCGGTTCGTGATCAAGATTCGACCGGGCTTTAGCACCTTGAGGTGCTGGAGTGTCAGATCACCCATCTTACCAGCACCAATAACCAACACTGTCTTGTCCGCGAATGTGTCGAAGACCTTCCTGGCTACGTCTACCGCTACGCTGGCAACCGAGAGCTTACCCTGATTCATTCCCGTGCGCTCGCGCACGGTTTTACCTACCTTAAGTGCGGTCTGAAAGACTAGATGGAAGATCGGGCCAACGGTCTTTCGTGCCACCGCGGCTCGGTAAGCCTCGCGAACTTGGCCTAGGATCTGCCCTTCTCCCAGAACCAAGCTCTCCAGACTAGCCGCCACCCGAAAGAGATGCCCAACAACTCCCTCATCGTGGTAGCTCACCAGATGTCCCGAAAACAGCTCTAGCCGAATACCATGGAACTCGACCAGAACCTCGGTGAGAGCATCCACATCGGGAACCGTTTTGGGATCACCCGCCAGGTAGATTTCAACCCGGTTGCACGTTGAGAGGATCACAAGTTCCGTGCCGGGAAAGGATTGTGCCAACAGCTCAAGGCCTCGGTCCCACTTTGGTCCATCAAACGCCAAAACCTCCCGAACACTGGCTGGTGCGGAGCGATGATCAACACCCACGGCAAGCAGTCTCACGGCAACCTCCCAGATGCTCGGCTAGCGCCGTGAGCTGTGGGAAGGTGAAGCGCCTCGATCCCAACCCAGGTGAAGACCAAGAACGCAAATGCGACAATGGTCAACACCATTACACTTCGTCCCCGCATAGCTGGACGGAATCGTGCATGGAGAAGCATGGCAAAGACGAGCCACATGACAAGAGCACTGACGACCTTGGGGTCTGTCCACCTTAGCATAATGCTGGTGTCGCCCGCTATACCCCGAGCTTTTACACTCAAGACCAAGCCAATCAACAACCCAAAGGTTAGGAGCGGAAAGGCCACTGTGATCGCTACACGGTTGACTCTCTCGGTTAATTCCAGGCTCGGTAAGGCAAATCCAAATGGAGAAGGCCGCTTGAGCTTGAGCCGGCGCATCTGAGCTAGGTACATAAGCCCAGCAGCAAACGCCAGACATGTTGAGACAGCTCCTCCCAAAAGAAAAAAGCCGTGAACCATCCCCCAGAATGTGATCATCTCTCCTTCCAGCCAATTTGATTCCCGTGGCGCAAATGAGGCGATTCCAATCAGCCCGAGCACCAGAGGAAGGATAAAGATGCCAACAGCAACCTGTCGGGGCCAATGGACCATGAAGTAAAGACCAATTAAAGCGACGATCCAGGCCAAGACCATGCCTGACTCAAACGCCGTTGCCGGCAGGAAGAGCATGTCCTTCAGAGCAAGGTTAGTGAGAAACAACGTGTGCGCAACCCATCCTAGAGCAGTTAGCCCGATGGTCAGATACCAGCGAAGCGGACTACGAATCACCAGGCGCGCTAGCTCGCAGAGCAACGCGAGACTATATGTTCCCGCAAAGCAAAGAACTCGCAAACGGTCCATACGCCAACGCTCCTGGTGGCTTTCCCTTAGTTAACTGAGTCTCTTCCGCGGTGAAGCTGCATGATCGGACCTTGGGACTTACCCGACAGCACTATCTACCCAATTCAATGTTCCCAACGTCGCGCCACGCATTCGCTAGACGACTCAGTCCAGCCCTTGTACAAACCTCAACAAGACCCTGTAGAGCTCTGGGGTCATTGAGATGAGTAAAGGATGCTTTCAGTTTTGGTTCCAGGAAAGTCGGGTCAAGCAATTCTTGCAGCCGCCTTACGATCTCTACTTCCCGCCGAGCTTCCTCAACACAGCCGACCATCTTGAGAGCGCGAGCCAGGCGATAGTGGGAACGCCAGTCCTGTGGTAGATCCATAAGCGCTGTGCGCAGCGCGCTGATAGCATATTCCGGCCTACGATCATATTCAAGAGCCCAGCGACCTTGCAGCCGCCAGTAACGGCTATCTCGATTGCTCGGCAACCATCCTTCCAGAATGCGTCGACCCACCTCTGCTTCACCAGCATCAGCTAACGCGGTTAGGAGAACTTCACGCACTTCTATGCATTTGGGATGACTGGACAAAAGCTTTGACAATTCCGCCAGCCGCATTTCACGGTCTGGGTCGTCAGCCCTTGCTTCAACCTCAAGTTGTCTCAGGTATGCTACACGAGCATCAAGATCTCTCGGGTCAGCTTCCATCCACCTTTTCAGTATATTTCGAGCTATGTTATCGGGTATGTCTGTCAAGGCCGCCAAGGTTAACTCGCGTAAGATCTGGAAGCGCATCTCAGGAACTACGTGGTTCAGTGCCGTCCATCCAGTATCTGCCTCGCTACTTAACCGACCCTCTACCCTGAGGATCTTCAGTAGGAGTAGCCAAGCCTCGGCATTGGTCGGATCCATGACGGTCGCCTTGCGCAGCGAACGTTCAGCCTGTCCAGCTAAATCTAGCGCGAGGCATACTTGGCTTTCACTCAAGAGAGTTGCTGATGTTACGCTTGAGGTTCGGTTTAGCTCGCGCCAGAGTAAAAGCGCTTGGGACCAGTTTCCTTGCTCTGTTGCATTCCGTGCCCGAAGTCGAACGCGATCGAGGTCTGGAGAATGGATAACGCTAACAACAATAACGACGCAAAGAAGGACCGCCATTAACGTTACTTGACTCGACGCCGAGAACCACAAGCCTTTGAGTGATGAATGGCGTTTATTCCTCCTTCCTCTGGACACACGTCCACATCGCAAGTGAAGCCAGACTAAAGGTTGACGTAACATCTACAGGCTGGTTTCAATCAGTCCACTCGGACACCATGGAATGAGCGGTTACATGGAGAATAGGCCCCAAGCGATGTCG
>JBMFUH010000059.1:0-14865 GCA_049966735.1 Isosphaeraceae bacterium | reverse complement strand
TGTGTTTCTGGATGAGATCCTCCAGGCGCTGTTCGTCATCCGGGCTCAGAACCGGCGGCGGACCGCCGCCGTGCGGCTTGGGGGCCAACGTGCCGTTCTGACGACGCCGCCGCAGCAGCAGTCGGGAGATGAACGAGACGCTCACTCGGAAGAGGCGGGCGATCTCGCTCTGCGGGTACTCGCCCTCGTCGACCGCCGCCGCGACTCGCTCCCGAAGATCCATCGAGTAGGGTGCCATGGCAGTCTCCTTCTATTCCGTTGCCAGTCCGTTTCCTTGTGTGTCTATCTATATTATCTCTGTTCGCAACGCGTTCGTAAACCGCTCTAGCCGAGTGTCGTATCGTTGTTCGAAAATGCTATCGTTTCCCGGCCCCGTGCTTCGGTATGCCTGGTGCATCGACGGTCTGAACCGCAACCCCGTCCCATTTTCCTCTCAGCGCTCATCCCCACTGGTCCGGCAACTCGCGAAGATATGTCTGGAGCCCGCGGAGGGCTTCAGTGAGCGTCATCGAACCGGGGTCCTCGTCTGATTCGTGCGCCCAGTAGTTGCGTACCCGCCGAACGGCGTGCGCACGCTCGCGGATAAGAGCCTGAATTCCCCGGCCGCGTTTGCCGCCGATCTGGTCGATCATGGTCGCCGCGTCGGATTCGCGGGCCGGATCCTTGCGCTTCGCTCGGTCGAATGAGCGAAGGGCGGCCTCGAACGCGGCGAACAAGCGAACGATGTAGGTTCCCTCGAGGTTCCTGTCTGCTTGGCTGAGGTACTTGCGTGCCTCGCTTTCCTTCGCGAGCAGGTCTGGCGCCAACGCGATCTCGGCCCGGAGCCGGTCCACGGCGGCCCGTGTGGATTTGTACTCGCCCACCACCTCGACAAGGTGTTCGTGCCAGTCGAACCTACGGTACGGCATGCTCTGCGATGGAGTCGAGGACTCGGTTGATCGTCTCGGCGGAGAGGGGCAAGATCTCGGTCTCGATGACGGAGTGCGTCTCGAAGGGGTCAGGCGATGAAGCGCAATGGATCACCCATCGGCCGTCCTCGAAGTAGAGACTCGCCGTCGGGTCGTAACCCGGCATGAGGTAAATATCCGCGGCGGCCTCAGCCCCCGGCACGTCATAGCCGATCGGGTCGAGCAGCAGGTTGATCGGGCCTTTCTGGAGGCGCAGGGCCGGGACTTCGTAGACCTGCCGGTCCTCGTCGCGCAACCTCTTAGGGTACCGCTTAGTCAGCCACTCACTCCGGTCGACGTCCTCCTCGAATCTACCGACGAGCTCCTCGACGCGCCTCTGAAACTGCTCGCGCTGCTCGGACATCGTATGCCCCTCAAACGACCCTCGCCAAAACCAAATTGTCCCCCAAGGGCAGTTGGTTCGTCAACATCGAGCCGAACTCGGGTTGCCGGAGAATCGGAGGAGGCCACAAAGGCGATCCGAGGCAAGAACCAACGCGCGGGGCCGTCCGTGCCCTTCCACGTCCAAGGCCTCCAGCACGCGTTCACCGCGGCAATGCCGGCAGCAGTTCAGGGAGCGGGCCGGTGGGCGAGACCGCCGTCGCCGCGCGGTCGAGGGCCGGAGCGGGCGCGGGAGCAAGACCGGGACGCGTCGGTTCCAGTGGCTGAGCGAGATGCTCCTTGAGAATCCGCCAGACCTCCCGGATCGCCTCGCCGTCCTTCTGGACGCCGTGATCGGAACGGACAACCTTCTCGGAAACGACCTGTGGGGTCAGCGCGCACGGCGGGTCAATATGGGCGCTGCGGTAGACGACGACGCCGTCGGTGGTGTCGTCCACGCCGCCGGGACGCAGCGAGCCGATGATCGAATGATAGGCCACCGCGGGTCCCGGCTTCATGAGCTCCAGAGCCTTCAGGATCGGCGAACTGGGATCGAGCGTCTCGATGCTGGTCGGGAAGCGCCTGAACCTGCGCCGGTCGAAGGCGTCGGGATTGTCCTTCACCAGTTGATAGAGCAGCCTGGCGACGTAGTCGGGATCGTTGATGAGCCCCGCGCTCACGCGGCCGACGACTCCTCGCGACAGGTCGGAGCCGCGGTGCGGCGTGGCCAGGAAGACGACCCGGCTGATGAAGGGGAGCGGCTGGAAGAAGAGCAGCCTGCGCAGCTCGTCGAGCACGTTCTTGGGGCCCAGGATCTCGTCGAACGGCCGATCGGAGTAGAGCCGCCAGAGCTGATCACCGCTGGAGACCGTCATGAAGTGGGAAAGAAGTCCGCCCATGCTGTGCCCGAGCAGGACCATCCGGTCGAAGGCAGGGTCCCGGCCGTCCGGGTTGAACATCAGCTTCGCCTGGGAAAGCGCATCGCGCAGGCTGGCCGCGGCGATCGGTATCGGCACTCCCGTGGGGTACATATAAAGCATGAACTGATATTTTTCCTGGATCTCCTGATGGCGCAAGAGCTCGTTGAGCATCGGAATCCAGGCCAGCGGACTGGAGATGAGCCCGTGCACCATCACCACCGGGATCTTGCCCGGCTCGTAGGGACGGATCATCAGCAGATTGGCCCGCTCCAGCCCTTGCTCGGGACGGAGCAGACCCGCCCAGCGGAACTTCTCGAGATCGGTGCGCGACCACATGTAGGCCAGGGGTGTCGTGAGGTCGGTCTCCAGCGCGATCAGGTTGCCGGGAATGATGAGTTGCCTGGTTACCGGATCACGCTTCTCCGGCGTGCCGACGGTCTGCTGGCGGACCGGGTCGATCAGGGCCAGGGTGCATTTGCGGGCGTCATCCACCCGCTCGCCGGCGTCGCGGAGCCGCGAGTTGGGCACCATGAAGGCCGTGAGGGCAAACGCCATCTCGTCGGGATAGAACCGCTCCTGACCGCGCCGCTCTGCTTTCTTGGGGTCGGTGACGCGGACGGCGATCAGGGGAACGCCCAGGCCATACTGATTGCGGCTGGTCGCCAGGCCCGTCACCTCGAAGTCGGACGACAGGATCAGCTTGTGAATGTCCTTGGCAGTCCAAGGCGAATCGAGAAGCCGCACCTGAAGCACCTGCTCGTGGCCGTGCACCTTGAGCTTGATCACCCCCTGGGGATCGATCGGATCTTGCGACTGCGCCGCGCGGATGATCCGTTCCAGCGCCGCGTTGTAAATCTTGCAAGCCTGCAAGTAGCGCGGGTCGGAGGGCCGGCGGCCGTTCGCCAGTTCTGGATCAAACAAGTAATCATGTGCATATCCAATAGCATCGAGGAAGCGGTCGATCGCCCCGGATCTGCGCCAGCGGTCCTGCTTCAGGCCGTCGACCCAGGAAAGCTCGGCGAGCGCGTAGACCAGTTCGACGTCGGGCTGCTTGCGAGCCAGTTTCTCCAGGCTCAGGAGCGTGTTGTTGACGTTGCGCCGGTACGACCGCTCGAGGTCGTAGCGTCTGAGGGTTTCCATCGTCCGGTCGCTGGGGCGATCGATTCCCCCCGCGCTCCGCTGGAATGCCGAGAAGCCGCGATCGCTGCGACTGGCCTGGATCGTGATGTCCGACCACCCCAGAAGTGCGGAGACCAGAACGACCGCGTGCGCAGTTGCCATGTGGGGTCACTCCCTTGACCCAGAGCCCGAATTCTCCCGCGGTTCGCCTCCGACCGCGCCCTCATCAAGCTCGGACTGAATCCTCCCAGCGACCCGAATGATGACGACGAACCCAGAAGAGGTCAATGCCGATGCCATTCGTCGTCAACCACTCGGTTCACGTTCCTCATCTTATTCGCAAACGCGACGATTGTGTGCCAAGACGACAAACGACAGCTCGCCAGCTCGCGAGACCAGAGGTGCCGGACGCCTCGATCACGGCGGCATCGATGAGATCCCGCGCCCACGCGCCTATAAAGGCGGAAGTGGCGAGTGGCGGGTGGCAAGTGAGATGAGATCCCGCGCCCACGCCTATGCAGGCACGCACTTCTCCACGCAATGAATGACGGTTGATTGCCGCCGCGGTGGGTTCGTTTTGTCAAAACCCGAACGGACCCCGCGGTGGGTTCGTTTTGTCATTTCTCCGTTCGGCGCGGGTCTCTGACCTCGCCGAGCCCGTTGGGTTCGTTTTGCACATTTCTCAGTCAGGGCATTTCACGGCCCGAAAGCGTGACATTCTGTGACATTGTCCAGCTTCACTCAGGAATTTCTTAGACAGCGTTTCGACGGCGGATTCCCAGGCGAACGGCCACGCGAGTCGACAAGCACGGAGCTGGACCGCGTGCGGAGCCACTGACACCATCCTTGCACACGTGGTCCGGCGTGCTCCCCTTGGAATGCGCGGCGCGAATCACTCCGAATCGGCGAATTGCCAAGGAGCCGAGACGGATTCATCCATTGTAAGCTTACAACATGAACGCCCGATCTGTCGGTCGTTCCGGGAAGGGAACCACGAATCAGACGAATCTCACGAATGGGAAGGGAATAGAGAGCGAAGGACGAGAATCGCTTTGGAGAAGGCTGCATGTACCTTGACTTTTGCGGCTCCAGAGGGTCAGGTCGGGCCTCGATTTCGTCGGACGATCGCTCCGACTCCAGCCACTCCGCGCTGGGCCCGGGCTCCGCCAATGCTTTCCTGATCCGTGTTCCATCCGCGTTTGATCCGTGGCTCCCGAATCGTTGGGTCAGGCTGAACACGTCTCAAATGATCGTTGGTTCAGCCCGCCGCCGCATGAGTCCAGGCGAGGTAATCGTCGATGACCGCGTCGATCGGGCCGTCGGCGACGAGCTGGCCCTGGCGGAGCCAGACGCCCCGGGTGCAGAGTTCGCGGAGAGATTCCATGTCGTGCGAGACCAACACCACCGCGTGCGAACGGTCCAGGAGCGAGAGAATCCGCTGCTTCGCCCGATCCTGGAAGGCCGCGTCCCCCACCCCAAGCGCCTCGTCGATGAGCAAGATTTCCGGATCGATCTCGGTGGCGATGGCGAACGCCAGCCGCATGTACATGCCGCTGGAGTAATACTTGAGCGGCAGATCGGCGAACTCGCGCAGGCCCGTGAACTCGTGGATGCGATCGACCTTGGGCAGCATCGCCCTCTTGGGGAAGCCGAGCATCGCCCCGTTGAGCAGGATGTTGTCAAACCCGGACAGCTCGGCGTTGAAGCCCGCTCCCATCTCGATCAGCGGAGCCACGTTGCCGCGAACTTCAATGGTTCCCGAGGTCGCGGGGTAGATCCGGGCCAGCAGCCGGAGCAGCGTGCTCTTGCCGGCGCCGTTGCCGCCGATGATGCCCACCCGCTCGCCGTGGTGGATCTTCAGGTTGATGTCCCGCAGCGCCCAGAACTCGGAGACCGGCACGGGAGATTCCCGACGGAGCACCAGGTCGAGCACGGCCCGCTTGATCGAATACTGCTTGTCGGCGTAGTTGACGAAGCGCAGCGACACGTTCCGCAGCTCGACCACGGGAACGTCCAGGGCCGCTCGGCCGCGCACGCCGGCGTGCGGCTCAGAGTCGGAATACCATCTTGTCTTCTTGTGACTTGAATAAGGCATACCCGATCCCCAGGCTCAAAAGCGCGATCGCAAAGGCGAGACCCAGCGTCTGGAACCGCGGCCAGTGTCCGTAATAGAGGATGTCGTGGAACAGCTCGATGAAGTAAGAGGCGGGATTGAGCCGGAACCGCCATCGCGCGGCCTCCGGGAAATCAGTCGCGAAATAGAGGATCGGCGTGGCGAAGTACCAGGCCTGGAGAAACACCGACACCAGGTGCCCGCAATCGCGGAAGAACGTGTTCGCCGTCGCGACCACCAGGCTCAGGCCCAGCGTGAAACCCAGAAAGAGCACGATCGCCAGGGGCAAAAGAACCATCGGCCAGGAAAAGCGAGCCCCCAGCGGCAAGAGCAAGACAAACAGCGAGGCCAGCGACAGCACCAGCGTCACCAGGTTGATCAGAACTCTCGACAGCGGAAACACCAGCTTGGGAACGTAAATCTTCCGGATCAGCCCCTCATTGGCGATGATGCACATCGCGCACTCGTTGACGCTGCCGCTCAGAAGTCCCCAGGGAACCATCCCCGCGAAGAGATAAACGGAGTAATTCGCGCGCCCCCTGAACAGGTTCGAGAAGACCCAGGAGAGGATCACCATCATCAAAAGCGGGTTGAGCAGGGTCCAGAAAAACCCCAGGATCGACCGCTGGTAGCGAACCCTCAACTCCTGCGTGACCAGATTTTGGATGACCGGCCAGAACCGGGGAAGCTCGGCGCGGTCCTGACGCAACCGCTGCCGCCAAACGCTCGGCCGGCGCGGAGAGGGCGCGGAGGGAAACAGATCGGTTGTGGGCGATCCGGAGCTCGTGCAAACATCCATGTTTCGCGTTATCCCAACCACTCGGTCCGTCAAGACCGCGGACCCGCTTCGACCTCGCCCCCCCAGCGCGGCGGCATCATACGTCCAATGCCATCATCGCGGAAGGGCAATCGATCAATCACTATCCGCCTTCGGCGTCACCGTCCGCACGCCGATTCGCGCGGCCATGCGGACCTTCTGGCCATTGGAGAGCCCGTTGATGTAATGAGACCGCAAGGCACTGAGCCAGCGGATTTCCCGCCCGTCGTAGCTCACGCAGACGTGAGTCAGAATTGGTCCGGCCAGGCCGAACGCGCGCTGGATGCCCGGCAGGACGTCGTCGTTGCTGGCGATCTGGTTGTAGCCCAGGCCGACCGATCGGGCGAACGCCGCGTAGTCGATGCGGGCGATCTCGGTGGCCGTGGTCCGGCGGTAAACAGGCCGCTGAAGCATCTGCATGTAATGATACGCGCCGTCGTCGAAGACGAAGAACTTGACCGGCAAGCCCGCCCGCGCGGCGGAGGACATCTCCATGGCCGCCATGAGGAAGCAGCCGTCGCCGGTCACGCAAGCAACCTGGCGGTCGGGCCGGACAATCCGTGCCCCGATCGAAGCGGGAATTGCCCAGCCCATGCTCTGGTTGTCGGCGGGAGTGAAGAACCGCCGCGGACCTTGGACCTCGAACGCCTCGGCCGCCCAGTGGGTCGAGGCGGTCACGTCGACGAAGATCAACTCGTCCGGTCCGAGCGCGCAGCGGAGTTGGGAAAAGAAGAACATGGGGTCGACACAACTGGAAACCTGAACGGTCCGGGCGAGGCAGCGATCGACCTGGCGTTGCCTTTGGATCTTGGCCCAGAGCGGAGGGCAGGGGGGGCGGCGGATGGCCTGACCGTCGGCGAGCAAACGATCCAGAAACACCCGCGCGTCGGTGCAAAGGCAAACGTGGGCCGGCACGTTCTTGCCCAGGTTCTGAGGGTTGGCGTCGACGTGGATGACCAGATCATGATGCGGGATCGCGTAGTTGGCCGTCGACACCTCGCTGTACCGCACGCCGACCGCCAAAACGATATCAACGTCCTTGAACGCCGCCTCGGCCGCCCGGGTGCCTTGCTTCCCATAGCCCCAGCCGACGGCCAGGGGGTGGGAGTCGGGGATGACCCCCTTGCCGCTGACCGACGTGGCCACGGGCGCCTGGAGCAGCTCGGCGACGGCGGTGAGCGACGGCCCGGCATCCGCGCAGCCCTGGCCGGCGTAGATGCCCACGCGGCGACCGCGGTCTTGCAGATGGCAGACGATCCGCTGATAGGCCTGCTCGTCGAAAGCAACAGGGTAGGGGGGTGGCGGCGGCTGGTTGTAATCCCAGACTTCCGTAAACAGTGGATAGGGGATGAGGACACCCACTGGACCGGGCTCACCCGCGCGGGCGATCCGGAATGCCTGGAAGATCGCGCCGGGGATTTCGGCCTGATGGCGAACCGTGATCAAGGTCTTGACGACCGGGCGGAGCAAAGCCTCGTTGGCCAGGCCGTGCACCTGGCCGATCGGCGCGCCCGGCGCGCGGTCGATGTCGGTGACGATCGCCACGAGAGGAATGCTGTCCAGAAGCGCCTCGCCGATGCCGGTGAGGGCATTGGTGAGCCCCGGGCCGGGGACGACGCTGAAGACGCCGACCTCACCGGTGGCCCGGGCCGACGCGTCGGCCATGACGCTGGCCGAACCTTCGTGGGAAACCAGAAAGTAAGGCTGGCCATACGCCTTGAAGGCGTCCCACATCTCGTTGTTCTGGGCGCCCGGAATGCCGAAGACGCAACGAACCTGCTCGCAGCGCAGCGCCGCGGCGGCGGCCTGGGCGCCGGTCATCTTGCCGGTGACACCTTGCCGGTGGGCATAGCGGCCCAGCTCAACGTGGCTGGCCCGGGCCGGCGCGGCATTGCTCGAGACAGCGGCCGCGGCGCCGAGGATTCCCAAAGTGCCGATCGCCTCGCGACGGTTCCACTGCGGTGTCATGTTCGGCAACCCTCCTGGTCGATCCGGCCCCTTGCGTCCTCTCGCCCCAAGGGTGCAATCCCGGCCCGCCGGGCGGGGCTGTCGAGATCGTATCGACAAAAGCCTGGGCAGAGCTTGGCCGTGCTGGCGGCATCATCCGGGTGCAGTCGAGTTCGATCCCTGTTATTCGCTACAACCCGTGCGACTCCCGGTCGGGAAGTGCGGGGATTTTCCCGTCAAGGGCGCGAGCACGTCGCCGCGGAAGAGGGTGGGATCGTCCCGAAGCTGGCGGACGCATTCCAGCATGATGGGCCCATCATAACCCACAAGATCCAGCGAGTTTGCCCAGAGCGTCCAGTCGATGGTCCCCCGGCCGGGCGGGTCGTGCGAATCCTTGCGGCCGTCGTTGTCGTGCACGTGGGTCGTCGCCAACAGCGCGCCCGCGGCCATGGTCTCATCGTGGAGATCTGACGAGATATGTGCATGTCCCGTATCGAGCGCCAACGCCAGGCGGGGACGATCGAGCTCGCGCAGCAAGGCGTGGATCTCGCCCATCCGGCTGCCCGGATAGACGCCCGGCGGCATGTTCTCGACGCAGACGACGACCTTGCTGCCCGCGGCGTGTTCGTCCAGCTCCAGGAGCCCGCGCGCCAGGGACTCGCGTCGGGAGTCTCGATGTTCGGGAAGCGACAGGCCTCCCGGGTGGACGACCAGGTACTTGCCGCCGGCGGTTTCCAGCCAGTCGATGCAGCGCTTGAGGTCGTCCACGGACTCGCGGTGTCCGGCCGGATGGGTCTGGCCCAGGTCGACGCGGTTGGCCCTGATGGCCTGTCCGCCCCAGCATCCATGAGCACTATGGATCGCCAGCCCTCGATCCGAGACGAGCGCCAAGAGCGGCCGAGGGTCGGGAAAAACGCGCCAGTCGGGCAGGATTTCCACCACCTCCGCGCCGAGCTGCCGCGCCAGCTCGAGCTCGGACGCAAGCGGGATGCGCGCGTAGCCGTAGGTGATCATGGTTCCCAGCGGTCGCGAAGGCACTGCGCTCTTCCTTCGGGGACGAGGTTGCCGCGGCATCGTGAGGCCGGCGGTGAAACCTCTTGTCGAAGACACGGACGATGGTCATGATAACAGCAATTCGTCAGGGGATCATCGGTCGCCCGGGCCGAGGTGGCCTGTCTTGGCGCGTGAGTTGTCCCACCCTGGATCGATCCGGCTCCGGCCGGGGCAATCAGAATCTTGCCGTCGAGCTAGAACCCACCGGTACATTCTTCCATTGCTGTTGAGAAAGGACCTCCGCGCATGCCTCCTGCTCCCCTGGTCGACCCCTCGACAATTGACACCTCGCGTGTCCTGGTCGGCCGGGATGAAATTCACAAATACAACCCCCAGCGGTTCGAGATGGAGCAACTGACGGCGATCGTGCTGATCGACCAGAAGCACAAGCTGATCATCGGCTACAAGGACGTTTCCGCCGACGAGTTCTGGGTCCGCGGCCACATGCCCGACTATCCGCTCATGCCCGGCGTGCTCATGTGCGAGGCGGCAGCCCAGCTCTCCAGCTACTACTGCAAGGTCGCGGGGCTTTACGAGGATGGCTTTGTCGGCTTCGGGGGCATGGAAGACGTCCGCTTTCGCGGCCAGGTCCGGCCCGGAGACCGGCTCGTCCTCGTCGGCAAGGGGGCACGGCTGCACCGCCGGCACTCCATCTTCGAGGTGCAGGGCTTCGTCGGAACCAACATGGTCTTCCACGGCAAGTTCCTCGGAGTGATGATGCCCAGCCAGGAAGAGGCGCCTGGTTGACGATGGCACGATCCCGCCCGTCGCTGGATGTCTCAGGTTGCCTGCTGGCACCCGAAAACCACCCCGACGTTCGCCCCTTTTCCTGGCCGGAACTCTTCGGCTCCGCCCAGCCCGTCGAGCTGGAGATCGGCTCGGGCAAGGGTCTTTTCCTGGCCAGCGCCGGCGTGCAGCGTCCGGAGCACAACTTCCTGGGCGTCGAGATCTCCCGCAAATACGCCCGGCTGGCCGCCGAGCGCGTGACCAAACGCGGCCTGACCAATGTGAAGGTCTGGCCCGGCGACGCCCGTGCCTTCATGGCCCAGCGCGTTGCCGGAGCCAGCCTGCGCGCCGTGCACGTCTACTTTCCGGACCCGTGGTGGAAGAAGCGGCACAAAAAGCGTAGGGTTTTCACCGCTGAGCTGGTCGCCGCGATCGTCCGCGGCCTCGAGCCGGCCGGCGTGCTGCACGTGGCCACCGACGTCGAGGAGTATTACGAGGTGATCCGCTCCCTGATCGCCGCCGAACCGCTCCTCGCCGAGCTGCCGCCGCCGTCCGTCCGCGAGCCCGAGCACGACCTCGACTATCTCACCAACTTCGAGCGCAAGTTCCGGATCGAGGGCCGGGCGATCCATCGGGCGTCGTATCGCAAGACCGGCGACCGTCAATGTTGAGACGATCGGACGAGAGCGGATTCCCTCACGCCAGCGCGACGCGCTCGTAGGCCCGTTTCGGGGTCGTGCCGTTGCCGTTGCTCGGGCAGGTCGAGCCGACCTCGGTCTGGTAGAGTTCGCGGCCTGTATCGGTGGGATATTGGCCGGTGATGCAGGCGCGGCAGAGCCGGTCGGGAGAGAGCGTCACCGAGCGCGCGATGGCCTCCACGGGCAGGTAGCGCAGGCTGTCTGCCCCCAGCTCCCGGGCCATCTTCTGCTGAGCCTGTTCCGAGACCGTGCCGTCGGGGTTGTCGACGAACCGGGTCGCGAACAGCTCGTCCTTGGTTGACATGTCGATGCCGTAATAGCAGGGAGCGACGATCGGCGGGCAGGCGACGCGAAGGTGAATTTCCCGCGCGCCGCCGCGGTCGCGGATCTCGTGCACGAGCGCCCGCATGGTGGTCGACCGGACGATGCTGTCTTCCACCAGGAGCACCCGCTTGCCCTTCAAGACCTCGGGAAGCGGCGTGTACTTGAGCCGGGCCTTGGCGGCTCGGTCGGCCGTCCCCTCGATGAACGTCCGGCCGACGTAGCGATTGCGCATCAATCCCTCGACAGACGGGATCTTGAGCGCGAAGGCCATGGCGTCGGCCGCGGCCTTGGCGGTGTCGGGGACCGGAACGACGATCGTGTCGGGGTCGAGCGGAACGTTTTCCAGCCGCGCCAGTTCCTTGCCCAGCTCGGAGCGGCTGAGGTAGACGGAGCGATCGTCGAGTGTGCTGGCGACATTGGCGAAGTAGATCCACTCGAAAAAGCAATGCGCGTGGCGCGGGGAGGGGGCGAAGCGAGCGATCCGCACGCCGTGCCTGTTGGCCACCGCCAGCGTGCCCGGCTCCAGCGAGCGGATGTTGCGGAAGCCGAGATTGGCCAGGGGCACGCTCTCGCTGGCCACGCCGAAGAGCGGCCCGTGCTCGGCGATGCAGAGGGGACGGAAGCCCAAGGGATCGCGCGCCACGATCAGCTCGCCGTGTGCCGTGAGCATCACGAGGTTGTAGGCGCCGTCAAACTTCTCGGCCAGGCGGCCGAAAACGCCCACCCAGTCGGGCTCGAGATCCTCGTTTTGCAGCTCGTAGGCCAGTGAGTGCATGATGATCTCGGTGTCGGTATCGCGCTTGAGGTGGTAGTCTCCCTTGGAGAGCAGCTCTTCCTTCAACTCTTGATAGTTGGCGAGCTGACCATTGAACGCGAAGGCGAACCATTTGCCCTTGCGGCCGTGGTCGCGCTCGAACGGCTGGGCGCACGACCGGTCGTCCGCGCCGCAGGTGGCGTAGCGCACGTGGCCGATCGCCACGGGCCCGTCCACTCCCTGGATGATTTCCTCGAACTCGGCGCGATGATTGAGGCGAAACGCCTCGGCCACGGTCCCCACTTCCTTGTGGGTCCTGATCAACGACTTGCGATCCGGCCGGAAGCTGGCCATCCCCGCCGCGAGCTGGCCGCGGTTCTGCATGTCCAGGAGCATCCGCGGAATCAACCGCGCGACGCTGTTGACATCTCCGGCGATCGGCGCGAGCCTGGAAACGGCGTTGCCCGCGGCGTGGAATACGGCCGCAACGCCGCATTCGTGGTGGAGTTCACCCATTTCCGGGGTTTCCCCTAAATAGTGCCCCCGCCCAGGCCGGGGAGGTGATGGAGGAGACGCCCTGGTAGGCCGAGAGTCGTTTGTTTCAATCCACGCTCCGTTTGGAGCGACAAATGAGTGCAAAACAAGTCAGTGCGATGGACAAGCGAGTTCCTCTAGGCCCCCCCGTACTGCGAATTATAATGTCGACGGGATCTACCTACAACCTTCATCAATCGTCCGCGCGGCGGTTTGCCCCAGAACCTTATCGGCACGCGAACACTAAGGCGTCTGTTGACGTCACTTTAGAACTCGCGTTGCATTTTTCGACGGCCTGGAATTCGGGCTGAGGTTGAAATTTTGAACAACAAAACGGACCTCCGGTCCCCCCAGGGCAGGCCCGGAGAAACTTCTCCCGCGGCACCGACTTCCGCTCCCCTGCCGGTCGTTCGCGACCTGGTGCGCGACGAGGTCGTGCTCTCCTCGGCAATCTGGATCGTCAAGGTCGGAACGAACGTGCTCACCGGTGCCGATGGCAGGCTCGACCCCGCACGGATTCACCATCTTGCCGAGGAGATCAGCGCGGTGATGGACTCGGGGCGCAAGGTCGCCCTGGTCAGCTCGGGCGCCGTCGGCGCGGGGATCGGCCAGCTCGGGCTGAAGCGCCGGCCCGACAACCTGCCGCAACTTCAGGCCGTTGCCTCGATCGGCCAGTCGTACCTGATCCGCGCCTACGACGAAAGCCTGCGCCGGCATCGCCGCCACGCCGCCCAGCTTTTGCTCACCCACGAGGATTTTGACAGCCGCCCGCGCTACCTGAACATGCGGAACACGCTCACCTCCCTTTTCGAGTACGACGCGGTTCCCATCATCAACGAGAACGACACGATCAGCGTGGACGAACTCAGGGTCGGCGACAACGACCGCCTTGCCGCCATGGTCACCAACCTGCTGCAAGCGCCCCTGCTGGTGATCCTCAGCGTGGTCGACGGCCTCTACCAGACCGACCCCGCCACCGGCGAGCGCGCCGAGCCCATCCCGCTGGTTCCCCAGATTGACGACCAGGTTCTCGCGCTGGCCGGTTCAAGCAAGAGCACGCTGGGCACCGGCGGCATGCGGAGCAAGCTGGCGGCCGCCAGCCAGGTGACGCGGGGCGGAGGGTCGGTGATCATCGCCCGCGGAACGCGGCCCAATCCGCTGACGCGAATCCTGGCCGGGGAACTTGTCGGCACGCTCTTCCTCGCCCACGGCCAGAGCCACCGCGCCCGCAAGCGCTGGATCGGCCTGACCGCACGCCCCCGCGGCCATTACGTGGTCGACGACGGCGCCCGCCGCGCCATCGAAACCGGAACCACCAGCCTGCTGGCCATCGGCGTCGTCGACGTGATCGGCGAGTTCGACAAGGGAGACGTCGTGGGCATTCGCGATACCTCCGGCCGCGAGTTTGCCCGAGGGCTCACCAACTACGCCACCGCCGACGCCCGGATCATCCAGGGCCTGCACACCCAGCAGGCCAGGAAAGCCCTGGGCACGGCACTTTACGATGAAGTCGTGCACCGCGATAACCTCGTTCTCACCATCTAAGCACGCAAGCATCCAGGAGACGCCATGAGCCTGCGCACCGTGATCGGATTCACACTGCTGATCTTCCTGCCGCCGATTCAACCGGCCACAGCCGCTGATCGGCTGTCGATCCAGACCTTGAAGGCGCGACTCGCCGCCAAACCCACGGGGGAGGACGCCAGGGAGCTGGCCCTCGCCATTCGCGCCTGGTTTGGCAACAACCGGATGGGCCAGCCCGCAGTGGAGAGTGGCGCGAACCCCAAGGTGGCTGGACTGGAGACGGCCTGGGCCATCCAGGCCCCGGCGGCCGAGAGCGTGGCGATCGTCACCAGCGACTCCCGGACGCTGCCGCTGGTCAAGATTGGCGACACCCACCTCTTCGCGGCGACGCATGCGTTCCCCGAAGGAACGGCTTTCCGCTGGACCTACGTCGTGGACAAACAGTGGGAGATGAAGAAAGGGGATCTCGAGGTCTACACCGACCAGCCCGAACTCGCCGCGCGGCCGGGCGTGCCCAAGGGCAAGCTGATCCATCACAGGCCCTGGCGAAGCCAGATCTATCCCGGGACCAGGCGCGAGTGGTGGGTTTACGTGCCGGCCCAGTACAAGGACGACCAGCCCGCCTGCGTCATGGTCTTCCAGGACGGCGGCAGCTACACGTCGTTCGTGCCGACGGTCTTCGACAACCTGGTCGCCAAGGGGGAGATGCCCGTCACGGTCGGCGTGTTCATCAATCCCGGTTCCGGGCCGGGCGAGGGCGGCCGAGGCCAGCGGAGCGTCGAGTACGACACGCTTTCCGACCGCTATGCCCGGTTCCTGCTCGAGGAGATCCTTCCCGAAGTCGAGAAGACCGTCAAGCTGCGGCACGATGCCGACAGCCGCGCCATCGCCGGCATCAGCAGCGGCGGCATCTGCTCCTGGACGGTCGCCTGGGAACGGCCCAACGAGTTCCACAAGGTTCTTTCGTGGGTGGGCAGCTTCACCAACATCGCCAGCGGCAAGACGTTG
>JBMFUH010000058.1:0-15070 GCA_049966735.1 Isosphaeraceae bacterium | reverse complement strand
GCGATGATCTGAAGAGGGAGACCGGATTGTCGATCGCCCAGTGTGAATACTGGTCGGACACGCTGGACCGCTGGGCGGAGGACCTGGTCGATCCCGCCTCCGGGGGCACCTGACCGGGCGCGAAATCGCGCGGCAGTTTGCCGCCCTCGATCGTGCTGGAAGTGCTGCAAATTCTTGAAGGCGAAGTCAATCTGCGCGAGGACACGCGGGTGGCCGAGCAGGCCCGACCTGCCTTGGCTTGGGAGGAGTACGGCAAGCGGGCCGACACGCTGTCGAAGACCCAGGACGGCCTGCGTGACCGGGTGGACAAGGTCATCGGCCGGGTCCGCCAGTTGCCCGACGCCGAGAACGAGTTCGCCTACGAGATCGGGCTCTTGGGGAAAGTCTCCGGAGTCATGAACGAGGCCAAGGAGATCCTGGCCAGTCCGGAAACGGGCTCGCCGGCGATTGCCGCCGAGACCGAGGTCATCGAGCTGCTGCTGCGATCCAAGCGAATCAATCCGCGTGGCGGCGGCGGCGGCGCGAATCCTGGCGGCGGCGGGGGCGGCAAGACGGTTGATTCCGCGTTGGCACTCCTCGGTTCCGGCGTCAATCAGAAAGAAGTGCGCGAGGATCACGGCGTCTCCCAGGCGACCGGAGAATCCGGGCCCGTTCTGCCCGAGGAATTCCGGGCCGGGCTCGACGAGTATTTCAACCGGCTGGAACGAAATGCCGGAGGGCTCTGATCCGCTCCGGGGGAAAGTGGAATGAATCGACTTCGTCGCTGCCTGGTCATGCTGGCAGTCGCCTGCGCGGTGTCGGGTTCGCCGTTTGTTCTGGGGCAGGTCGCGCCCGTCACCGGCGCGCTCTTGCCTCAGGTCGAGGCCAAGAAGAAAGAGGCACCCGAACCCACCAAGGCCAAGGCGGCGGAAGCGAAACGGGCGGCGACCAAGAAAGCCGTGGTAATGATGAAGGCCGTCATGGTCGCGCCGGCGATCGTCGCCGGTCGACCGGCGGCGGCCGGACTGGCCGCGGAGGCCGAGCAGTACGTGCAGCAGTTCCGGCCGATGTTTCGCGCCGAGTATTACTTCATTCGCAACGTCTGCGACCTGACCGGTCCGCAGCGAAAACAACTGGCCAGGATGGGCGAACAGGCGACCAAGGCCGCGGCTCTGAAATTCGTCGAGGCCCAGCAAAAAATGAAGCGCGGAGGCTGGCGCCCGGACATGCACTATCCCGATCCCAGAGAGATCATCGAGCAAGAGCTGGGCAAGTCTGCCCTGGGTCTGCTCTCCGCCGAGCAGCAGGCCCGCTACAAGGAAGAGCTGAAGGAACGGGCGCGGAGCCGCAAGCAACTGTTCATCGACAATTTCGTCGCCAAACTGGACGACGATCTCGTGCTCACCGCGGAAGAGCGCGAGAAGCTGGTCAAGGCGCTTACGGACAACTGGAAGGATGAGTGGGGCCAATCGCCGCAGATGCTCCAGAACCTCGACAGCTTCTTCCCCAACATCCCCGATCGGGTGGTGGTCCCGATTCTCTCGAAGCAGCAGCGGGAAGTCTGGCGGAGGATTCCCAGGAACCAGAACGTTTTCTGGGGGTTCAGCTTTGGCGGCATGACGCGGAACGACCAGCTTGACGACCCGGAACTGGTGGAGGCGCAAAAGGAAGCCCAGGCCGCCCAGAAGAAAGTACCATAGGGTCCGCTGGGCGGACCAAATGCCCCTGCCCTCGGTCCGCACAGCGGACCCTACGAACCTCGAACCTGTGGTTTCCCGACGAGACAACTGATGCGTGGCATTGATCGACATGCTTGGGCTTCATTGTGCGTGCTCCTGGCCTGGGGGCTCTGCTTCCTGGCTGGTCGGGCTGCCGCAATGCAGGTGGTTCAGGGCGTCGTTCAGGCCGAGCCGGACGATCCGCTGGACGTCAAAGAGGAGGAGGTTGCCGCCCAGCCGATGCAGCAAGGTTTCGTGCTGTCTGACCAGCAATTCGATCTGTGGGTCTTCGGCGGACGCGGGACCTCCCGGGTCGGTCGGAACAACCTCGACAATCAGCTCACGCTCCAGGTCGCTGACGTGGCTCGGGTTTGCGGCTTGACCGAGTTCCAGAAGAAGAAGCTGCTGCTCGCCGGCCACGGCGACATCAAGCGCTTCTTCGAGAAGGTCGACGAGAAGCGGAAGAAATTCGACAAGCTCAAGACCGACCGGAACAAGATCAACGAGATCTACCAGGAGCTGCAACCACTACAGCAGATGATTCACGCCGGCCTGTTCAGCCAGGGATCATTTTACGCGAAGACGCTGAAGACGATGCTGAGCGACGAGGACAGGGAAAAGTATCAGGAGCTGTTCCGCCAGAAGAACCGCTTCCGCTATCGCGCCAAGATTGAGCTGGTCGTCGCCCAGCTCGATCAGTCCGTCGGGTTTCGCGCCCTCCAGCGGCAGCGGCTGATCGAGCTGCTTTTGAGCGAGACCCAGCCCCCCGATCGCTATGGCCAGTACGACTATTACGTGGTGCTGTACCAGGCCGCGAGCATTCCCGCCGACAGGCTGAAAAGTCTCTTCAACGACCGGCAGTGGGCCCTCCTGCAACAATCGCTCAATCAGGGGCGCGGCATCGAGCGTTTTCTCCGCGCTCAAGGATTGCTCCCGGCCCAGAACGGCAAGCAAGTCGCCGCAGGCTTCCTCAAAGCCCTGCGCCAGCCTGCTCGCCAGGAGGCGGAGCTTCCGGCCAACGTCTTCACGCCCGCGGCCGGCGCGACCAGGAAATAGGTCAGAACAATGATTATATCATTGAGATCACCGAGCGAAAGCCCCATGATGAATGACTGGCCGATGGACATCTGGGGCATGCCTCGACGGCGCCGCGCGAGCTTTCTTGCTCGTTTCGCGCTGGGATTCCTACTGGTCTTTCGTGATTCTGGGAGAGCGAGGCTCCTGCCGAGCTGTATTCTGGACCGGCTCGCCAGGAGGTTCGCCCTACCCGAGCTGTGCAAGGCGATTCTGATTGCCGGGGCGATCCTCGCTCCGGCCCAGCGGGCTTACGCTCAGGCGCCCGGCACGAAGTTTGGCGAGGTCGTCCCGCGCGACGTCCGGGAAATGTACGATCGCGGGCTCCAGTACCTGGCCGCCAAGCAGAGCGACAAGGGAGACTGGCCCGGCGGCGGATACGAGGACGGCCCCGGCCCCGTCGGTCTGGGACTGATGGTTTTTCTGGCCTCGGGCGAAGATCCCAATTTCGGCGTCTACAGCAACCACGTGCGGCGGGCGCTGCGGTACCTGATCACGGCTCAAGACGCCAGCACCGGCATCATGGGGCAAAGCATGTACCATCACGGCTTCGCCATGCTCGGCCTGGCTGAAGCGTATGGCGCGGTGGACGAGCGCAATCTCTGGCCCGACGGCAAGCCTCTCCGGACTGTCGGCCAGGCCCTGGAACTGGCCGTCCGGGCCGCCGTCACGTCGCAGATGAAGAATTCGCTGGGGGGCTGGCGCTACTCGCCAGACGCCAACGACGCCGACACCTCGGTCAGCGGCGCGGTGCTGGTGGGCTTGCTGGCCGCCCGCAACGCCGGCATCGAGGTTCCCGACTCGTCGATCGATCGAGCGGTCGCCTACTACAAGAGCATGACCGCTCCCTCGGGAGAGGTCGCCTACACCAGCGGGATTGGCGGCTTCAACGAGTCGATCGCCCGGATCTCGATCGCCACGCTCGTCTTCGCGATCGCCCGCCGCAAGGACCTGCCCGAATACCAGGCGACCGTCAACTACTTGAAGCAGCGGATTGAACAGCCAGGCATGCAGGGCTACCTGGACTACAGCCGCTACTACCAGGCCCAGGCCCTCTTTCAGGGCGACATCGACTCATGGGAGAAATGGAACAAGCTGTTGATCCGCCAGCTCAAGCAGGCCCAGCGGCCCGACGGCAGCTTCCAGGGTCAGTTCGGTCCCAGCCTCACGACCTCGTTCTCGCTCCTGGCGCTCGCGCTCAATTACCGCTTCTTGCCCATTTATGAACGGTAAACCATGCGTGTCACTTCGATGAAATCAAAGGCAGATCGAACGATCGCGGCACAATGCATGCTCAGCCTGGTCGGTCTCCTGGCTGTCCTGGCCTGCTCCTTGAGGACGCTTCATGCCGCGGAGCCGGCCGCTCCGGCGGCACCCTCCGCGCCCAGGCCGGTGCTCCATCTGGCCAATGGAGGGTTCACTCCCGGTGAGCTGGTCCCTTCGACCGAAGCAAACCGGCTGCGCTGGCAGGCCGACGCGTTCGTCGGTCCCTTTGATTTTGCCCTTGCCGGTGTGACGGCGGTTCATTTTCCGGTCCCCGCGGAGCTTCCCCGGCCGTCGGGAGATTACTGCTTCGAGCTGGCCGGCGGCGACGTCCTCTTCGGCACCTTGATCGCCCTGGACCAGACACACGCCGAGATCGACGTGCCCAGGCTGGGACGGCTGCACGTCGATCGGTCCAGCATCAACCGGTTGTACCGCTGGCGCTCGAGCGGCGACCTGATCTATCTGGGCCCCAATGGTCTGGCCGGCTGGCGCGAGGTCGCGGGGAAACCGCTCTGGCGGGAAGAACAGGGACAGCCCTGGACCGACCAGGAAGGGGCGGCGATCCGAGGTGATTTCAAGATCCCCGTGCGGGCGACCGTCGAATTTGAGATCTCCTGGAAGAACAAGCCCGATTTCGTCCTGGCGCTGGGGGTCGGCGACGATGAGAAAGCCTTCGACCGTGCCTTCCGGTTTGAAGTCTGGGAACGAGACCTGGTCGTCCAGCGCGAGACGGAAAAAGAAGCGGACGTGGCATCGGTGGGGGAGATCGCGCCGGGGCCGGGACGGGTCCACAGGATCGCCTACGTGGATCAGGAGAAGGGGCGAATCCTGGTCTTCTCAACCGACGGCAAGCCACTTGGCGACCTCAAGGTCGCCAGCGGTCAGGCTCAGGCCCAGGGAGGCATGCAGCTTACCAACAAGCGGGGCGACGTGCGGCTGGAGCGTCTGCGAATCGGCCGCTGGAACGGCGAGCCACCGCGTCAGGTCGAGACCCACCGGTCGCGGATCCATCGGGTCGACGGATCGATCATCTACGGTCAGGTCAACCGCTACGATCGGGCGACGCGATCGTTCCTCGTGGGCACGGCCGAGGGAGAATCAAGGATTGCGGAGGACCAGATTGGCGGGGTGTTCCTTTCCCTTCCCGGCGACAGCGGCGGCCGTACCCTGGCCGTCGTCTACCAGGACGGCTCGCGACTCAGCGGAGCGCTCGAGCGTGTGGATCGAACGACCCTGCGGTTGAGCGTGCCGGGCATCGATCAGCCGCTGGACGTGCCGCTTGCCGGCTTGCGCTCGATCGTCTCGCTGCGTCAACCCGAGACTCCCGCGGCGATCGGTGGAGTGCCCGGAATTCTCGAGCTGCAAGGGGTTCGCTTGCCCGGTCGCCTGGTGGACGGGCACGAGCAGGCCGGGGCCAGTTGCCTGGCCTGGCAGCCGCAGGGGAGCGGCACGGCAAGCCCGGCGCATCCTGGCGTGGCGGGACGGATCGTCTATCGCGAACCGCCGCCCAAGAAGCCCGCCCCGCGCGGGACGGCGCAACCGACTGCCCCTCAGGGCCCGGGAGGGTTTGTCGTGGGTTTCCTTTCGGCCCTCAGTGGACCGCAGTCGTCGCAGGGCTCGGGCAAGCGAAAATCCTTGTACCTGCGCGGCGGCGACGTGATTCCGTCGGAGATCACGCGCATCGACGAGGAGGGCGTGTCCTTTCGCACGTCGCTCTCGGCGAGCGCCTTCGTGGCTCACGACAAGGTCAAGGCGGTTGCGCTGGCGCATCCGGCCGACGTGGCCATCAGGATGACCGTGCCGAAGCGCGACCGCTTGCTCATGTTGCCGAGGATGCAGAAGGGTAATCCGCCCACTCACCTGATCCGCTCGCGGAACGGCGACTTCATCCGCGGTCGGCTGATCAAGATGGACGACAAGACGCTTCAGCTCGAGATGCGTCTGGAAACGAAGGACATTCCGCGCGATCGTCTGGCGCTCGTCGTCTGGCTTCATCCCGAGGAGAACGACGCGTCGAAAAAGCAGGGGACGCCAGCCAAGCCGGAGACGGCAACCAGGGTCCAGGCTGTCCGCAATGACGGGATTCGTCTCACCTTCCACGCCGAGCAGCTTGCCGGTGAAACGCTCTCCGGCAAGAGCGACGTCCTGGGACCGTGCCGGGTCCGGCTCAAGGAGGTCGACCAGCTCTTGATCGGCCAAGGGATCGAAAAGGCCGCCGCCCACCTTCTGTATCAGCAATGGAAGCTGCAGGACGCGCCGGAGCCCAAGGTGGCGCAGGATGATTCCGGGCAATCGTCCGGCGGCCGAACTCCGGGAACGGAATCGGCCTTGGTGGGCAAGCCCGCCCCCGATTTCACACTGGAACTTCTGGGAGGAACCAAGTTCCACCTGGCGCAGAACAAAGGCAAGGTCGTCATCCTCGACTTCTGGGCCACGTGGTGCGGTCCTTGCCTGCAAGCGATGCCTCAGGTGGAACACGTCGCCGGCGAGTTTCGCGACCGGAACGTCCGGCTCGTGGCTGTGAACCTCCAGGAAGAAGCCAAGCAGATCTCGGCAATGCTCGAACGGCATAAGCTCAAGCCCGAAGTGGCGCTCGATCGCGACGGCGCGGTGGCCGAAAAATACGCCGCCAACGCGATTCCCCAGACCGTCGTCATCGATCGCGACGGCACAATCGCGCGGCTCTTCGTGGGAGGTGGTCCCCATTTGGGCGATCAGCTTCGCGATGCGCTCAATGATGTCGTCAAGGCAGACAAGGTGAAACAACCGACGATCGAAAGCAAGTGATCACGTGCTCGCACCGTACTCGCCTGGAGCGGTTTTCGGTTCGATGGCGCCCCGTACGGTCCGCTCCCTGGCGCTTCATGGAGTCTTCCTGCCCGCAGGTGACTCGCGTCATGCACCATGATCGCGCGGCGACGCGTCTTTCCGCGTACAGTGGTGGTTCCACGCGGCACCGCTGGCGACTTCGAAGAGAGCGACCGGAGGCTCCGGCCGCAAACGACAACTGATGCAAGGACCTCTCGATGAGCGTGCGAACCCTGGCTTTCGGTGCGTTGACCTGCATGGCGCTGGTCTATTCCCTGGCGGGGGCGGCGGCCGCTACTGCCTACCAGGACCCGAGCGGGACGTTGCGGGTCCTGATCATCACCGGTCAGGGGGACCACGACTGGCGCGCCACGTCCCCCTTCTTGCGGCAGATCCTGGAAGCATCAGGCCGCTGCGACGTGCGCGTTTGCGAGGTGCCCACCGATTTGACCGGCCACTCGCTCGACGGTTTTGACGTGGTTGTCGACGACGTGGGAGGAGTCAGCTCCGGCGGACAGACCGAGAAGGCGATCGACGCTTTCGTCCGGTCGGGAAAGGGACTGGTGCTGACCTACGGGGCGTTGAATTCCTCGCCGGGCCCGCGCTCCTTCGGTCGCACACATCTGGCGGTGGGCTTTCTTGATGTGAAGGCAACCCGTCCCGACCATCCGATCGTGGCGGGCTTGCCACGGAGTGTCCGGATGGCCGACTCGTATTTTGTCGGAGTGAAACCGGAACCGGAAACCGAGGTCCCGGCCACGAGCGCTGGGGAACCGGTGCTCATGGCCTCCCGTCTCGGCAAGGGACGCGTGCTGTACAACGGCCTGGGGCACAGCCTGGAGGTCTGGGACCGGCCCGACATCCAGGATACGTGGCTGGAGATGGTTCCCTGGGCTTTGGGACTCATCCCAGGAGACGCCACGCCCAGGCTTGCGCCGGGGAAGTAGCTTTTTTCGGTGCAGGGTCAGAGCGCTTCCCGTGCCTTCGCTCAACGGCACGAACGGTCAATCACCGGGCAGAGCACCTCGTGGGGCTCGAGTGGCAGGCCAGGCCCGCGCGATCGGGCCCGTCCAGTTGATCGTCCTCTCCGCCATGGCCTAGGCCAGCCCGGGATGTCACGTGATGACCACAACCTCGTGGTCCAGGATCGTGCTGACGTGGAAGGAAACCCAACCGCCGGCCGCCTCGATCGCCGTCGGCTCCCGGACGACGAGCTGCTTCGCGCTCCGCCCTGAGACATCGGCCTCGAGTCTCACACGGATCGTCAGCGGCCCGACCGGGATCAATTCGTGCACCGGTGCGCGTGCTGTCGCCGCGTTCGTCAGATTGACCAGGTGAAGGATCATCCGTCCCGGCTGATGGTACAGATGGCAGTCGATGAATCCTCTCCCCTCGACTTGCAGGGGATTGGCGTCGCCGGCGGCCCAGTGTACGAGGTTCGCCAGCAGGTCGCCGTGGTCGGGCAGATTGTCGCGGCCAAAGCGGCGATCGAGGTCGGCCGTCAGGAAGGCGACCCGACTGCCGCGGGGTGTCGTCCGGACCATCAGTCCGGGGACGTCGGTGTGGGATGTTCGCATCCAGGCCGTCTCGGGCGGGTAGATCGGAAAGGGTGGAATATAGGTCAGAACGACCTCGGCGTCGTTGGTCGGGGCGATGCCCACGAGTTGGCCGCCAAAGGCCAGGATGTCGGTGTCTTCCAAGCCCTGCAAAACCGGATGACGCCGTTTCGCGGGCGGCACTCCGCCGGACCCGGAACCCTTCTTTTCACGTTGAGTTCCCGGGGAGAGCCGGAGGTAGGAGTGCACCGTGGCCCGGGCCCGCTCGAGGTCCTCGGCGATTGTTGCCTGGCGATTTGCAGCCGCACGGACGCCGAGCAAGTCCCGCAAGGCGTAGTCCGACCGGGGCCGTCCCCACTCGTCGTAAAGACTCGTTCGCCCCGTGGCGACGAGATGGCCGCCACGGTCCACGAACCTGCCGATGCTGGCACACTGGCGATCCGAGAGCACCGCCAGGTCGGGCAGGACGAGTACCGCCAGATCGCCGCCGTCGCGGTCCACGTGATCGATGTGCACAGGGAGATACGGAATCCGGGCACGAATCAAGGCATTGATCATCCCGCGGTAAGGCAAGTCGACCAGCACCGCCGCGTCGTCACGTCCGTAGAAGTCGGTGTGCCGTTGCGACCAGACCACGCCGACTCTTGCCAAGGGACGACAGGTCACCAGGTATTCCTGGTTTTCCAGGTGCCACCGGTTCAGTGGCTCGATGGTGCGAAACTGGCGACGGTCTTCCTGGCTTGCGCCCACGTGATGCCACCAGGGCTGGATGCCGCCGGCGATACCCTCCAGAACCCAGAGGCGCGCCTCCGGTTCCGGCTTGCTGGCGCGGCGGAAGGTCGGCCGGCCCGCCTGATACATCGCCATGCTCTCGGGAGCGAGCTTCTCCCAGCCCAGCAGTCCGTGAATCTTCTTGCCGGTATCGCCGTTGTCCTGGAATCCGGAGGCGTCGTCTCGCGCCTGGTGGTCGAGCATGAGGATTTCGGCGCGATGGCAGATCGCCACACAATCTCGGAACCGACTCGCCTGCGCCGCGACCGACCCGCTGTTCATGCCGACCCAGAGACAGTGCGGCCCACCCGCCCGGCGCGTCGTGCGGTTGTTCAGGTCCCAGACCTCGAGACGACGCTCGTAGTTCCAGAGGATCCACTGCCGATACATCGGATTGTCCCAGTCTTTTCGGACGGGGATGGGCTGGCCAGTCCGCTCGCGAAACCGGCGCTGACAGTTCTTGCAGTAGCAGGGGCTGTTCCGATCCAGTCCGCTCCAGCTATTGTCCGTGATCCCCTCTGGATGTGATCGCTCGATGATCTCGCTCAAGACGCCGGGGATATATTCCTCGTAGTAGGGGATGTTGATACACGTGACATAAAGATCTCCCTCGCGGTACGGCTGCCCCGCGCGGTTGACGGCGAACCAGTCGGGATGGGCGTGGAAGAATGCCTCGTGGGTGCGGTTGGAGTCCATCCGCGCGAAGACGCAGAGGCCATCCTCGTGGGCGGCCCGCGCCAGTTCGCCGTAGAGGTCGCGGGCGCCCAAACCATTTGCTCGATGATGGAGCGGAAACTTGCTCGGGTAGTACGCCACGATACCACCTGCATTGATGATCACGCCCTGGATGTGCGTGTCGCGCCAGTAACGTCGCCACCACGCGATGTCGTAGCTTGCCGGGTCCATCTCGGTGATGTTGGTCTGGCCCCAGCGCAGGGCCCGGCGATACCAGGGAAGTAGGCTGGCAGGAGCGGCTTGACCCGCCGGCTGCGCCGAGGCCGTCAAGCCCGCGTCAGGGGCGGCCATCGCGGCTGTTGCGCAGGCAAGCCGCTCAAGAAATGTCCGCCGGCTCTGGCCCTTGGTGCCGGTCTGGTCGTGGTCGTGATTCATGGTACAGAAAGAGGATCAGGTGAAGGTCGATGGAGATTCCACGATTTGACATAAAATCAAGCGGTACAATCCTGGACAGCGCGTCCGGCCGCGGAGAGGTTGTCGAGCCTCATCTCGGAATACTTGCGCGACAGGATCACTCCGCCGGAACCCGCCTTGAGCGCGGCCGCCACGGCGGCGTAGGTGTCGGCGGGGCTGGCCTTGCGGCTGGTCCTCCCGGTGGGGATGCCGATGTCGATGCCCGGGAGAATGCGGCATTTTCCTCCCGCGCCCTGAAGCGCTCGCTTTGTCTCGCGGGCGATGTAGTCGGGCGAGAGCCCGGCGCCCGGCAATGCTTCCAGGCTCGCCTCCTGGCCGTAGCCCAGTAAGTGGTTGTGCAGCCGCAAGAGGTCGTCCTTGGGGACGTCGCGGAACACGGTGGCGCCGATATTGTTGATGTAGTGCCGGTACCGCTCGCCGCCGCAGTTGTTGTAGACGACAACCTTGAGGAAGTCGGCCAGCCCGGCCAGCTCGGCGTAGCTCCGGGTCGCGCGGAAGATCGGGTTGAACGAGTTGACGTGCTCGATGTGGAAGCCGACCTCGAGACCTGGCCTGATCGCCTTCACCGCGGCCCGTACTTCCGCCAGCACCTGATGCTTCCCAGCGTCGAACAGCTTGTCCCAGGCGATGATCTCGGGGTACTCCATGAGCAACCGCCAGAAGGCGACGAAATAGCCGTCGCTGGGTCGGCGATCCGCCAGGGCCGCCTTGACGAACGCGTCGAGCTGCCGGTATCCCTCCCTGGCTCGCTCGAAATCGATGCCGTGTTCCCTCGCGGCCCCGCGGTGGTGCTCACAGAAGCAGGTCGTGTGCGCCGAGGCAATCTGCTGGGAGTGACTCGAGCCGGTCGCGTTGAGCAAGGACCCATTTCGCTCATTGAAGAAGAGGATGCCGTCGATGTCATACGACGAGCAGAGGTCGGTCACGAGCGCTGTCCAGAAGTGGCGCACGTCGGGATTCATCAGACAGAGCGTGCCGGCGCGACGGCCCTGAAGATCCACCTCCGCCACCTTGTCAAAGCCCGGCACCGTCGACCGCCATTGATCCTCGCAGGAGCAGAAGACCCTGATCCCTCGCTTCTTCGCCGCCGGTAGGACCGCCTCGACGATGTCCAGGTCGCCGTGATCGGGCGCCCGGGTTTTCTTGAGGATGGTGTCGCTGTAGAAACGAGAGTGGGGCCGAGCGTAGTTGCCGCCGTGAAAGAACGCCTCATCGGTGGCGCGCACGCCGTGGTCCGGGAAGGGATGTCCGGGAATCTGCCTGCCGGCCAGCCCGCGCCCGTAGGTGAATGTCGTGAGGAAGATCGTGTTGATCCGCCCTCGCTCCCGGAGGACATCCAGCACCTGCTCCACACCCTCGTCGACGAACGAGACGGAGCCCACCTGGATGCCGATCGTCTTGTTGCTCGCCGAGGAAGCCGCCAGGGCTTTCCCTTCGGTATGGAGCGCGGTCGCTACCTGACTTCCCAGTGCCGTCAACCCTGATTTCTTCAGCAGCGAGCGCCTCGTCAGTTCCGGATATTCGAAATCTGCCGGTGCCATGCAAGAGCTCCTTCGAGCGTTCTCGTCAGCGCGGGGACTTGTCCCAGCCATTATATGAGACTTTTCGCCGATCACCACCGCAATCTAGGCCGATTCGGCCTGGTTCGCGTACACTAGAGTATTGCTGCGGGAGCCGGGCGGTCAGTATGCCTCAACATGGATGAGGCAATCAGCATTGTTGGATTCTCTCGTGTTGACACGAGTCGAGCGAGTCGCTGGTGGAGCTGTGGGAAGGGACGGAACGCTCTCGGTTGACGTCATGCCCCAAGGTGCGATTCCGCTTGAGCCCGAGCACGTCAAGGTGTCAGAACAAATGATCGCATATCACTCAGGAGATCAATGCGGCCGTCCCCCTCGTCGCGGTTCGCGTCGTGCACTGGCCGCCCTCCTCGCCGCCTGGGCCGTCCTGCTGGCAATCCCCGCCGGATCCAGCGCGGGGGTTGGTGGAAACGTCTTCCAGGAAGCCGATGCCGCGCTGCCGCCCCAGGAAACTCCGCGATGGGGGGAAGAGCCGCTGGAGGTCATCAGTTCCCGGCGTGAGCAAATGTGTTTGAATGGGATCTGGCAATTCGTACCCATGCTCCATGCGCGGGAGACCCGCCCGCCCGGCGGGCTGGCATACGTCCGCGTGCCGGGACCGTGGCAGTCCGGTCTTCTCTCCGCACACGGTGGTCGGTGACACTCTACGCAATTCCTTTTGTCGTAACTACGTACGGTTAAAACCGATTTCCAAGAGACGGTCGGTTACACTTGAAAGCCCGGAATTTCGCGTTAAGCTATTACGCTATCGATACTTGCGTACAGTGTCACCTTTCCCTCCTTTATCTCGCGAGCGCCCTGCCCACGACGCGTGGAAACGGTGTCAATCTATATTTCGTTGGGAAAAAAGAACTGACACCGAATGCCCCTCCCTCGGTCTGCCCCGCGACACATTCATTCTACCAGCCTTCTGTTTTGGCTTCCGATCGCCGTGAAAACCGGAAACAGTATCTGACCCCGCGAAGCCCCGCGCTATCGATACTTGCGTACAGTGTCACCTTTCCCACCTTTCGTTGGGGAAAATGAACTGACACTGACTTCCCCAGTGTCACCTCCGTCTCACCTCCGTCTCACAGGCCCGCACCGTAGTAGCAGGCCGGCGGGGCGGGCCTCTCGTGGAGCGCTAGCCAGCTAGCAAAGTCAACGGCCGGCCCCTCGTGCGTGTAGGTCAACCAGTCCCGAAGGAACTCAAGGTAAGATTCGAAGCTCCTAAAAACAGGCTGATTGCACCACTCGTTCGGCGTCCGCTCCTTTAGCGATCCCGCGCCGGCGTGTGGGACGATCACGACGGGGTAGTCGCCCCTGTCTCCAGGCATGTGGGTATCGAAACAAAGGACGCCGTCACCTGCCGGGCCGAGGGTGAAGGGCACCAGCCGGTCGCGCACCCGGCCGAAAAGGAGCCTTGACTCGCGTACGCACCACTCAAGCCAGGACAGCGGCCTGCGCGGGTCGATATCGGGCAGGGTGCCCTCGTACAGATCGACATAAAGCAGGGACCTGTAGGATAGGTACTCCTTGAACAGAGGCGGCAAGGTCGCACCCAAGAATTGCTCGAAACCGCTGATCAGTTCGTCATCAATGGGGCTGGATACCGGGTGCCAGGGGGCCATACCCTCCTCGTCCGGATGACCGACCATTTCAGGAGGGGCCAACCACAGCTCCGTGCCGGGAAGTGTTCGGCCGGCGTCCGCCGTGACGCCATTTAACAGTGCGGGGACCGGCCTGTGGAACGGCGACGACAGGAAAAGATCGACTAAGACCACGACCAATGAACATTCGTTCATATTCACGCCACCCATGATAAAAAGGAAGACATGTTGGGTCCGTAGGGGAGGGCCGGGCCAGAAGGACGGAGGCCTGGGCGCTCCCGTCCAACCGATTGCGCCGTATGGAATTCTTAGGGCAAATTCCTCGCTCTGCCTCGTTCCCGAGTCCCCTCCGATGGAGAAGGAGGGGCCGCCAGGCGCGAGCCCCATGTCGACGGCGGCTTTGGCAGATTCCCGTCCCCACGAAACAGCACCCTCGGAGGGGGCCGGAAAACGCAACACTCGCCCTGACCGCCATCAAAACACGATGGCTGTCCCAGCTCCAACAAGCGTCGTGGAACCCGCGCCGGTACCTGTACCCGCAGCACCGGCGCCCGCGCCCGCAGCGGGCCCAACGAATATCCAGCCCCCGATAACGGTCACGCCGATTCCGACGCCCACGCCGGTGTCCTGCCACCAGTCGTTCTTAGGGTTCGACCAAATCCAGGGCAGTGTGTTCTTGGGAGGGTTGGGCGGGTACCCTCCGGGAGGCGGTGGAGGCGCAGTGGGGTTTGGGTTTGGAACAGATGTTGTGGTTGTTGTAGTTGTTGCCCCCGGTCCGGTGGGTAGCGGGGGAAGGTTTGTAACGCCGGGAGGAAAGTTGCAGAACTGGTCAACCCGTTTGATGAATTCCTCCAGTAGCTTGTGCTCCAGCTTGACTATGCCTTGGTGGCGCTGCCAGCTCCCCCCTCCGTAGCCTCTCCCCTGATCGGCGATGCGGGCCATCAACCTCTGGCGCATAATCCGGATGAGGTTAGCCGACCCCGGGCAGTCCTTCTTTAGCTCCGAATCAGGGATCTTTCGTATCTTGTCCCAAAATGGCTCGACCTCCGGAAGGTTGTTCTTCCCTTTGTGGATGCCAGGAAGGGCAGGCCAGTCAACCAGGCCTATTCGATCCATCGCGTCCGCCGGCCGGTTGCTCACGTATCGGAAGACATTCGCATCCCCCGCCGCGAAGCTCAGCGGGTCCTGGCTCGTCCACCTTCCCGTAGCGGGGTTCTGGACGCGGAAGACCGCCAGGTTCAGCCCGGTGACGGTATCGCGTTGCAGGCCGGCGAAGCCGGTCATGCGGTCGCCATTGGAGGGCGACGACTCATCGAGTGTCGTGCCGAAGGCGCTGTAGTCGACGTGATCGATGATCCCGCCGGAGTTGTTCACGATGTCCCGCACCGTGCCCAGGTGATCGGACAGATACCAGGCCACGGTGCCGTTGGAAAGTTCACGGACGAGGACCGTGTCGACGAGATCGCCGGCTGGGCCATTGAGATACCGAGTTGCCAAAGAGCCGGTCGACGTGAAGTCCATGATTGGCGTGCCGCCGTCATAGAGCGTCCAGGTCTGCACGCCATTTTCGTCCATGCCGA